>JAYWDR010000036.1:0-2631 GCA_043779735.1 Cyclobacteriaceae bacterium
TACAGTACCCGCACTTACTTGTAGCGTGCCGTTAAAGGTCCAATTTATACTTACTGTACTGTTCATCGTTCCTCCATTGCACCACAATCTCGCGGAAGCGCCAAATAATGGATCAGCAGTAAAAGGCACAATCGTAGAAGCGCTGGTTAACTCAAAAGTTCCATTAGTCAGAATTAATCCACCGTTTACCATGGTGATCACACATTGTACATCGATGATATTCGCCTGGCTGACCCCCTTATTGATTGTGATGCCACCGCCAAAAGCAGTAGTTGCTGCTGTGCCCGTCACCGTATTTGACGTGGCTCCCGTAAACGTAACTCTTCCTGTTCCCTGGCTAAAAGTGCCATTGTTCACCATACTGCCATTGATGGTTATTGGATTCACAAAGACCGTATTTGTGAAGGTCCCATTAATGGTCAAACTTCCAAATGTTTTGGTAGCAATACCTGTATTAAATGTGAGCACACCATCAACCTGAACAAGGCCCGTTATATTCAATTGAACTTGTTGAATTATTGCAGACCCGCCACCCGAAACGGTCATTGATCCGGCGCTAATAATTCGTGTATTACTTGCTCCTTGAATGGTAGGAGTACCGCTTAACGTGAGGGCACCAACAATACCGAGGGTTATATTATTGAAAGCTATATTGACGGTGCCGTTATTGACAGTCATGCTCCCAAATGCTTTGGAGGCTGCACTTCCCGTGTTGAAAGTAAGCGTTCCGGTAACCGTTGCTAACCCTCCGATATTAATCTGAACATCCTGAATGATGTTAGTGCCCGAAGCCGTAAGAGTCCCGGCATTAATGACCCGGTTAGCGCCGACTCCCTGAATTTGTGAAGTGCCGTTTAGTGTCAGTGCCCCGCTGATGGCCAGGGTTGTTGCAGCTGTATTCATGTTCAGAATACCTGATCCATTAACTGTCACAGTCGTGGCAGCGGCACCGACGTTAACATTGACCGTGTGCGTTGTAGCAATTATTACAATATCCCCGGCTCCTGGAAAATCAACCCCAACCGTACACCCGGCTGCGCATGCCCCACCCCAGGTAGTGCCAACATTCCAATTTCCACTTGCTGAGGAAGTAAACGTTGCTCCAAAAACCGTGCTTGCAAGTCCTATATGCAGAGCAAGAGTAAGCAGGGTTCTTAATTTCATAATTCCACAACTTGGTCCAACGTAAAAATACAAAACCCCTTGAAACTACCTTTTAAAAAAGTGGTCCCCAGGGTACCTTATTTTTAATTTATTCAGTTTTTCCAGCTAAAGAAACCCTGAAAATGTCCATTATGGCAAATAAAAGTCCAAAACAAGTTCATTCATGCACTTAAAATGGCCTTTTGGGCACTTGTTAAAGCCTAATTTGGAGCACGGCCGGCAGTCCAGCTTGTTATTCTCCAGGACTGTAAATTTTGTCCTGTAGGGGTACATCCCGAAGGCCGGTATGGTGTTTCCCCAAATGCTGAATACCTCCTTCTTGAAAGCCGCCGCAATGTGCATAAGACCGGTATCGTGGGTAAAGACGTAGTGGGCCTTTTTAATCACGCTCGCTGACTGGTTTAAGTTGAATTTTCCACAGGCATTGTATACGATGGTTTTTTTATTCATTGCGGCAAGGATCTTTTCCGAAGAGACTTCTTGTGGTCCACGGTGATAAAAAGAAGTTACTTCATCCCCTGCCCCAACATCCTCTTTTCCCCCCAGCAGCACAATCGGCCTGTTGATTCGATCACACAATTCGATCATTCTTCTTACTGGAAGTTTTTTAGTGGTATGCTGTGCCCCGATCGCATACACCACATACCCTTTGCGATAATCATCGGGAAGCCATTCCAGCGGAACCTCGTCTTTTTCAGGAATGAAATAGTCAAGCCCTAAGGCATCCATTTTGGCGCCCAGGGGCCTGATGGTCTCCATGTATCGGTCAACAATATGAAGGTTGGGAAGCTTGTTGATCTTAAGATTGACCATCAGCCATTTTTCAATATTCAGTTTCCTGAAGCTATATGAGGTAGCTTTCAATCTTCTCTTTATCAGTAACGTGCGAAGGTTATTGTGAAGATCGATGACATAATCAAATTTTTCCTGTTGTAATTCTTTTATCAAAGAAGAAAGTTTGTCGTTCAGGAAGTGCATTTTATCAATGTAAGGGTTTGCTTCAAACAAGGACCGGTATTGTTCTTTGGTGGCATAGTGAATTTGTGTGTCATCCAATTGGGTCTTCAGCGCACGAACAACCGGGGTTGTCAGCACAATATCCCCGATGGAAGAAAAGCGCAGGATGAGAACCTTCATCTTTTGGGATCAAATTTACAGTATGATTCAAAGAATACCTTTAATGGGGGGACTCCGCTCATCGATTTTTTCACCCATCTATTTACTATTTTAGAAGCATTAATTCTAAACCTATGAATTACTGGCTACTGAAAACTGAACCGACAACATTTTCATGGGATGACCTGTTGCGGAATAAGCAGGCTGTATGGGACGGTGTTCGCAATTTTCAGGCGCGCAAACACCTGAAGGGGATGAAAAAAGGCGACCGGGCGTTTATTTACCATACCGGTGATCAAAAAGCGGTCATAGGAATTTCAACTGTTACCAAAGAAGCCTATCCGGAACCAA
>JAYWDR010000037.1:0-2628 GCA_043779735.1 Cyclobacteriaceae bacterium
TTCATTACCAAAAATTCGAATGCAGGACGAGTATTTTGCGGTTTCCATTTCCGAATCAATGGTTGACAATTGAGAAGTATGGGTTTCAAAAATTTAAGGATAGTTTCGATAGCACCAGAACCTTATGATTGGGCTAAAGCCTAGATTTTGTTAGCATCAAAATCCTCGAGCTAAAGCTCGTGGCAATTGATATTGGGATCCGCGGGGTGTCCCATTGACGAATACAGGTGCTCGTTCCAACAATCAGGTACGCCAACAATTAAGGGCACTAGTGGGAAGACTGACTGTTCTGCTGGTAGGCTTCGATAATGTTTCGAACCAAACGGTGCCGCACAACATCTTTTTCCGTTAATTCGACAAAGCCAATTCCTTCAACGTTGTTTAGGATTTTTACAGCTTCGTTCAAACCCGAGCGTTGATTGCCAGGTAAGTCGATTTGTGTGACGTCACCAGTGACGATCATCTTTGAATCCGGGCCCATACGTGTCAGAAACATTTTCATCTGCATGGGCGTGGTATTTTGCGCTTCATCCAACAGGATAAACGCATTATTCAGTGTGCGACCTCGCATGTAGGCAAGAGGAGCAATTTCCACAATTTCGCGTTCCATGTAGTATTGCAACTTTTCAAAGGGCACCATGTCATTCAGTGCGTCATAAATAGGACGTAAATACGGATCAATTTTTTCTTTCAGATCGCCCGGCAAGAAGCCAAGCTTCTCCCCTGCCTCGACGGCAGGCCTGGTAATAATAATTTTCTTGACTTGTTTACTCTTAAGTGCCTTGATGGCCATCGCCACAGATATATAGGTCTTACCGGTGCCTGCGGGTCCTAAGGCGAAGACCAGGTCATTGTCCCGTACTGACTGCACCAGGCGTTGCTGGTTTACCGTCTTCGCCTTGATGGGCATGCCCTTGGTGCCATATAACAAGATCCCGTCTGGTGAATCATCAGGGATAAATTCATGTTTTTCCTGGGAGATATAGCCTCGAACGTTTTCTTCAGTCACTCTACCAAACTGGTGAAAATGGTCTATGAGTGCATGCAGAATGTCTATAATCTGAACAATATCGCTACTCTCACCCTTAAGAAGGATTTCATTGCCTCGCGACACAATCCGGCTCTTAGGAAAGGCCGATGACAACTCGTTCATGTTCTTGTTGCCCGTACCCAGAAAGTCCACCAGCGACACATCGTCCAAGGTGATGGTTTTTTCGATCAATGAATTAATATGAAAATGATTTAATTTCGTGACAAAACTAATGAATATCCGGCTCCCGATACACGGTGAGCCTAAGAGATATACGAATGGCTATCATTACCTTGCTTACGGACTCCGGAGAAAGTGACCACTATGCGGCGGCCATCAAGGCTAAAATACTAAGCACCAACCCGGGGCTCACCATTGTTGACATCAGCCATAAGATCAACTCTTGTGATATTGCCCACGGTGCCTATGTCCTAAAATCGGTTTTTCGTGATTTCCCAAAGGGAACGGTGCATCTGGTGGCCGTGGATGCCGCGGGCAACCGAGGCGATGCTCATATCGCCCTCCAGCTGGAAGACCATTTCTTTGTGGGGGTGGACAACGGCCTGCTTGGGCTGATCAGCGACAAAATGCAACAAAACCTGGTGGAGTTGAATGCCATCAACAGCATTACTACCTCTTTTCCCGAAAAAGATATCCTCGCCCCTGCCGCCGCCCGGCTCGCCAGCGGCGTGTCCATCTCCACCCTTGGCAAACCCCTGCCTGTCTTCAAGAAAATGACCGATCGCCATGTGAAGGCTACGAAGAAACAAATCCTCGGTCACGTCACTCGGGTCGATAGCTTTGGCAACCTCATTACCAATATTGAAAAGGAGATCTTTGATATTTTAAGCAAAGGAAAAGTGTACACAATTCAATTTGGCGGAGAGAAAGTCAGGCGGATTCATTCGAACTACCATCAGGCTGAGCAGGGTGACTGCTTTTTACTGTTCAACAGTTTGGGATTGCTGGAGATTGGGATTTACAAAGGCAATGCCAGTGAACTGCTGGGCCTGAACTATGATAGCTCGGTAAATATTATCTTTGAAGAGTAACCAAATAATAAATAGAGCATTTATGAGACTAAGGGCCATTTTAGCTGTCTTGATTGTTACTTCCCCCCTGACACTTTGTTCACCGGCTTCTAATAAGAACGCCGAGGCCGAAAAAATAATAAATCAGTTTTTTCAGACCTATAAAAACACCGGACATAAAGAGGCTTTGGTTGCATTGCTGGCTTTGAATAAATGGATTACTAATGAGGACGTCAACAAACTCGTGAGCCAGATTGATGAAATGGCTGTCCAGATTGGAAAATACTATGGCTACGAGAAGATTGGAGAAAGCACGTATGGGCCAAGTGTTATTCAATACATTTATCTTGCCAACTATGAGCGTCAACCCCTTAAGTTCATTTTTAGATTTTACAAAGCAAATGATCATTGGGAGTTCCAATCATTCAACTATGAGATTGACTTCATGAAAGAACTTGATGAGGCGGGAAAGGCCTATAGACTTGAAGAAAATAATAACCACTAAAAAATAAGGGATGCTTATTCGCATTGTCCGAATGCATTTCACTGAAGCTGGGGTGGAAGAAT
>JAYWDR010000038.1:0-2623 GCA_043779735.1 Cyclobacteriaceae bacterium
TTTCTTGTCAAGATAGACGTCTGTCGTAGCGCTGTTGGAGTAATTCGCCTTGTACAGAAGGCCATCGCGCTGCAGAAATCCAAAGCTCGTCAGAGCATCCAAAAAATCAAAAACATGCCGATCAGAGCATTGCAGATCCAGATAGGATTTTATCTGAGCGCCACTCATTTTCTCATTTTCGGCTAGCAGGGTAAAAAGCTGAAACTGCACCGCCGCAAGCAGAATTTTCGATGCCCAGAACCCCATGCCGATCTGCATGATCCTGTCGGGTGTTGGTAACTCTTGACTTTTGGTTTTATCCATAAGTGATGCAGATTTATTTTTACATTTAATTGTCTGACTATATGGTGATCCTTATTGAATTTGTGTCTTCGTGGCCTGATTATATGTTATTTTGCCACCAGGACGCGAGACCATAAAGAAATCACAAATTGTTACATAAAGCATCAGAATTTCATTTTTGCGATCGCGTTGAGGCAGGTTTTTATTTCATCTTCGGTATTGATCATACAGGGTGTAAGTCTCGCATAGCTAATGCGATAGGGTGACGTATTGCCAATGATATTCTTCTCGAATAATTTTTTTACGACTTCCTCCGGCTTCATGCCATCCACATTGAAGCAATTAATACCGGCTGAGAGACGTGTTGACACGGGCGTGTAGAGTTGCACGTGCTTCATTTCTTTCAGCCCTTCTTTCAACATGGTACTCAGTTGATAGGTGCGCGTCTCGATTTTGTCTTTGCCTGTTTTCATATGAAAATCAAATGCTTCAATCAAGGCGTAGCGGTGCTCGAATGAATGAAATCCTCCCGGTGTGTGCAGGTCGGTGAAATTGATTTTGCCCTCCGGAGCCAGCCCAAGCCACGCGTCATAGGAATGGGGGCTGAAGGCAGGGATGGTTGGCATGAGCATGTCCCAGGCATCCTTCCGACCCCAGAGAATTCCCGTTCCGCGCGGACCAAAGATCCATTTGTGTGTGCCGGCAGCGAAGAAATCGCAGCCTAAATCCTCCATGCTTTTATCCTCAATACCAAAGCCGTGGACGCCATCTACACAGAAATAGATCCGGTCTGCTTGCGCGCGCTGGGAATTTGCTTTCTTAATAACATCGGCCATTTCACGGATGGGCAACTTCATGCCGGTGTTCGAATGTACCCAGGTGACGGCTACAATTCTTGTCTTGGGCGCAATAGCTTTTTCCAACGTGCCTGTGATTTCACCTACCGTTGCCGTGCTGGGCTCTTTAAAAAGCGAAATCCTCCTGATTGTTGTATGGTTCTTCAATGACGCATACTCCAGTGACTTTTCGGTTGCGTAGTGATCATGGGTTGTCGTGAGGATCTCGTCACCCGCTTTTAATTTGAGGCCGTTGTACAATAGACTCAGGCCCATGGTAGTGCTGTCTGTAAGGATAATTTCCTCGGGGTCAGCCTTGAGGTATGCGGCTGCCGACTTGCAGACCTTCTGGTCAATCGTTTGCCAATTGTCTTCCCAGTATTGCACAGGGTTTTCATCAAAACCTTTGCGATGCCTCTCAATGGCATCACTGACCCATTTGGGATGGGACGCCAGCAGCATTTGCGACATCTGTATTTTCCCAGGCACAAACTTGAACTGGCTCCGTATTCCGGCCCAGGTGTCCAAGGTTGGATTTTCGGCTACGGTACCGGCAAAAGCCGGCAACGCAAGGGTTGCACCCAGGGCAATGCCCGAGCGGTTCAAAAAACTTCGTCTGTCCATAATGATAGGGATGTGAAAACGAATATAAGTTTTTTTCGTTAACAAGAACTATTGATAGAGTCCAAGTAACTCTAGTATGGGACTAAAGTCCATGTTGATGTGAGCTTGAATAACTCCGGCCTTAAGGCCGGGGTTATAATGTCAGTAATGGTATGAGGCTTTAGCCCAAATAAAATCTCATTAAAAACAAAAGTGCTTATGCGACCCAGTTTTCTGATTATTTTGATTACCATTATTTCACTTCAAAGGAGCGCGTCCCAACCGGGCGACTTGCAAAGACAAATCAATGACCAGGTTTGGAAGCCATTTATTCAATCATTTAACAACGGTGATGATGATGGTTTTGCAGCAGTTCACAGCAAGGATGTGATTCGGGTAATCCAGGATGGAAAACAGATTCTCGGATACAACCAATATTTTCAAAAAGTACCGGATAGTGTCAAATCGAAATGGGGGAAGAAGAAAAAGAACATTGAATTGCGATTTATCCAACGGATCGCTGGGAATGATAAGGCCTTTGAAGTGGGATATTATAAAACGACCAGCACCAACCTGTCCACGGGAAAATCATTTGTCAGTTATGGTAAGTTTCATGTCCTCCTGGGAAAGGAAAATGGTATTTGGAAAATACTCATGGATGCCGACGCCTCTGAAGGGACAACCGAGGCGATTTTTCAAACTGGAAGATCTATGGAGTAGCCTTGAAGAGCAAAGGCAGCAGAATTATTCTTCTAAATCTCTTTCCAACGCCTTCCCCGCCAGAAAATAGAACATCCCCGCCACCAGGCCCACGAAGATGATTAGCCCCATGGCGTACCGTAGTGATTGATCGCCAGCAGAAGATTTCATGAAATCGCTCAAAGCGCCAACCACCAGGGGTC
>JAYWDR010000039.1:0-7660 GCA_043779735.1 Cyclobacteriaceae bacterium
AAGTTCCCCGACAGTTATCCGGCGCTGAAAAATTCACCACAGGACCTGTTGTGACTGTAGAAATAGTTTTGATCACCTCATTCGAACAGCCTGGGATCAAGGCTTTGAGCCGAATTTCCTGCGCGACAGGAGAATTAAAAAGCGTTGTGAAATTTAACTGGTTTGATACAAGAGCTCCATTCAGTCGCCACTCCCAGGTGGGGTTTGATCCAGGGTCAAAAGAAGTAAGATTAGGAACCAAATAATTCTGATTGGTACATATAGGTGAGGTTGAGGGGAGTGTAAAACTTGCAACTGGTATATTGAAAATATGCAAAGACTTTTGTGTGTAATTCGTACATCCGTTTGATGCTGCTAATATCAATTCAACAACATAGTCGCCGGTTGATGTAAATGTGTGGCTTGGGTTGGCGGTCGAAGATATTCCGCCATCTCCAAAGGCCCATGCATAGGTGCTAAGATTTCCTGAATTGTTGATCGTTGTAAAATCAACGCTATTATTTACACAATAGTTCTGGCTTGAAAAATCAATGTCCGGGGGAGCAAAGGAGGAGACACTCACGGATCGGGTCTTATAAGAAGTTCCGGCAGCCGACAAATATTCCAATGTTACATCATAATTCCCTGGCTGATTATAGCTGATGAGCGGCTCGACCTGTGTCGAAACCAACGTAGAGGCTGAACAAGTATTAGGATAGTAGATGTGAAATGCCTTGCCTGTTCCCTGACTGGTCGTAATGATGGTCCATTCAGACGCCTCTTTTGCGATTGCGAGACCGTATAGGTTGCCAGGGATAGCGCCTCCAATATTGCCCTCATTTGTAACAAGCGGTAATGAATATGGGTCATTGCCAAAGTTCAGTTTCTGAAAAAGGCCATCGAATGATGTGATGAATAAAAAATATTCTTCACCATCGCGAGCCATTCTCGCCCTTCCAAGATTTGAGGGCACGACGGTGGCAATAGAAGTGATTGCTGGATCTGAGAACAAGCTCGTACCAAAGTTAAGTCTATAAACATTGCTCCCTCCGAGATCAGCGGTTGAATAGCCGATCCAATTTCCACAGACATTAATCAGATCCACATCGCCAAATCCAGGGGACACTCCAAAGGAGGTCGTAATAAGTACATCAGAGGGCCCTGGACTGCTGATAGAATTGCCTAGGCGGAGAAGCGCAAATTTTGCTCCGGTGACTGAAATCAAACACACCCAACCGTGTACAGGATCCTTCCCAACAGCAAGTCCGGAATTCGAGTATCCGAGGCCGGTTGCAAGCGCAGAAGTAGTAAAAGAATTGGCAAGGCTGTTTCCAAAACTCAGCTTAAGCAATTCACCGGTAGCGGTGTTATGAACCAGACCATACCATTGATTATTCTCGCTGATAACCCTGACCTGTCCAGGGCTTTGTAGCATTCCACCGAGATCTCCAAGATTCTCAATAAGCGACGGGGCATTAGCCAGTCCATTGCCAAACCTTAACCGGAATATTACATTACTAGAGGTTCCCGTAATAAATGCAAACCATTGATTTCCATCCTTGGCAAACTCCATACCTGGTCTGCCATCTGTTTGAGGAATTTCATAAAGGTTCTGAGCTGTTGGAGTAGTGTTCAAGTCACCGCTGCAAAAGTCCCAGTAATAAGCACCAGCGCCTGTCAGGTTTTTGATCGGTAAGTTTTGGTTAAGGCATGAGGAGGTTGATAATGAAAAGTCTGCAGAAGCACATTGGGCTAAACCCTCATAATCCCAACCAATACTAGAGATTAGTAAAATAGTAAGAAGGGTCCTTTTCATTAAGAAATTAACGATTTTAGATCATGATGAGATTAATCCTACGGAATTAGATCTTGTAACATCATGATCCAGGCAAAAATACTGAAACATCGGTATAAACTTCTTTGTAAACCTTCCTGCCAATTTCCTGGCCTCGATAGCGATGGGCAATGGCCCGGATCTTCCTGAAGTTTTCCATCCTCGGCTTTTGAAGAAGTCTATCAATTGTGATCACTGCCTGACGATAGTCTTCCTTGTTGAGGTTCCTAAGCACAGCACCGATTTTATTGTCTTCAATAATTTGTGAATCATCCGATATCCCTGCGGGGATTACAACTGGCAAACCCAGCGCCCAATATTCTCCGTCCTTTAGCGGAGTGCAATACAGTTTCGTGGGAACCGGCTTCACCGGGGTGAGTCCAAAGTCACCTAACCCAATGTACATAGGTACCTCCTCATGACTCACAAAAGTGAGTCTGACTACCGCTGCATCGAGTCCGGCCCTTTTGCAACATGATTCCAGTTCCTCTTCCCCTAACCGCATCAGCAACAACACTCTGAATTTGTCACCCCAATAATCAGCCGCAACTTTAAAAAAATCGAATACTTCCTCCGTTAGATAAATTCCCCCTAGCTGACCGGCCAGGACACACACGACTTTATCATGGAGCTGAAACTTTTCAAGGAGATCTCTATTTTTGAGCTTGTCGGCGGTAAAGAGTGATAAATCCACACAGGAGGGCTTTACATAATACCTATCACTCAAATCAATATTAAATTTTTGTATGGCATATGTGTGCATTCCTTCCGTCACACCAATCACCCTCCAGGCGCGTTGGCTTTGAAGTTTTTCTAACCAGAAAAGAAAACGAAAAGCAAAACTGCTTCGAGACCAAGTACCGTTTTCCACCATTGCTTCTGCATGAGGTTCGTAGCTGTCAATCAAGAGCCGTTTACCTGTGAGTAACGAGAGTGCGTACCCGATCGCACCCGCTGGTGTACACCAGCAATGGATCACCTTGATTTTTTGTGCCCATGACAAAAAGGCAAGTCGCAAGACCATCCAAACACCAATCCCCATTAACCCAATACCAAAAGGAAGATATGGAAAGGGTTTCCAAAGTATATTCTCACTGGCCAATTGATCCATGCTTAGTTTGTAGGCAGAGTCGATCAGCTTAAGGTCGCGCTTTTCCAGTGTTACCAGAATGATCTTGCTGCCAGTCGGAAGGAATTTACGGAGGGTCCTGATAGATGGCAGCACATTGGCCTGAATATGCGCTTCACGCAGACTCCAGAAGGTAACAATCAAAATGTTAGTAGTCATTCGGTCAATTGAGTATTAGCATCTTCATTATAACCAATGATCTCTTTCGCCACAACTCGGCAGGATTCATCAAAATCCCTTTCAGGAAATATTTCCAAATATCACGTTTGGGCGCACGCGAGATTGCAAGGTGTAAGGCAGTGTACGTCTTGATTCCCGCCAATACATCGCGGCGGTAGAATTGTACACCCTCATGTTTTAGCACATACTCACAAAATTTCCGCTCTTTTCTTTCCAGATTTTCTGGGGTTGCTTGTAATACACTCCTTGCCATATGTTGCACAAGGGCGGAAGTCACAGTGTTGCAAGCCAGAATTCGATATCGGTTGCTAAGCCTTAACCATAGCTCCCAATCTTCAAGACCTGCAATCACTCTGTCTTCGTTGAACAGGTTATTGACGATCACTTCTTTTTTCACAAATACACCAATACAACTGAGAGGATTCCCTTTTTTGATGATTTGGTTAATATTCTTCAAACGATCCGCTTTCCTCAATAGCTTCCCTAAGTCATTGATGACCTCATAGCCGACATGAAAAATATCAGGAAAACCATTCGACTGTATGAATGCGTATGCCGTTTCCAAATGATGCGGATATGCAAGATCATCTGAATCAAAGAAAGTAATATAAGATCCCCTGGCTGCTTTGATGCCAGTGTTGCGGGCTGCTCCTCTTTCTTTATTAGATTGTTTCAAATAACGTACCCTCTGATCATTCAAGTTTAGAACAACCTCCTCGGTGCGGTCAGTACTTCCATCATCAACAAAGACAATTTCGAAATCTAAATAAGTTTGGGTGATCAATGAATGCAATATTTTGCTTATTCGTGATGCCCGATTATAACTGGGAATCACTACAGTAAAAAAGGGCACCATGCACACAGTTTCGTTGATTTGATTCAAAAGAATTTGCCAGTGTCCTTTTCACTCGATTCCTTAAGATGGGACTGTGCGCGATCAACCAATTCCCTGTAGTCAAATTCAACAGGATCCATTCTTCGGCTTTTTCCAAAAAGACTTCGGACCCACAAGCTCAATTTTGATCTCATCACGACATAGCGTGTCCCGATAAAATGACTTTTCAGGCCATATAGTTTTATTAACCTCTCCTTTTCATTGTATAAACGAATCCAGTGTTTGTGGGAATTCGAAGAAGGATTGATAATATTCACAAAAGTGTATCCACTATACCAAGCCAGTTTAGCATTACCGGAAGTCACCCGAAGCGAATATTCAAAGTCCACAATAAAATAGCTTGAGTCAAACAACCCCAACAAGGAGATTGATTTTCTTCGTAACATGATGCCCAGGCCTGTAAAAAGGAATGGTTGTTTATTGTGAACCCAAATCTGATATGCGAGAAGTTGATCATTGGAATGAATTTTTATCTTATCCCTCGCTAGAACGTTCAAATAAAATCCACTTGTGGCCAGAAGGTCTATATCAGGATTGTTGAGCATGAAGTTCTTGCAAACCTGAATATTCTCATAAGAGTAAACATCATCATCACTAATAATCTTCACCAACTTACCCTTGGCCATCAACAGGCCCTTATTAGTTCCATGTGCCTCACCCCTATCCCTTTCGCTAATCAATTGATGAATTTTACATCGTTCAAACAGATCTTGGAGAAATCCTGCAGATCCATCGTTGGAGCCTCCGTCTACTATCACAATTTCCTCATCTGGCTTACACGCATTAATGAGTAGTGGGAGAGTTACCTGAAGGTATTGAAATTTGTTAAAGGTAGTTAGGACGTAGGAAAGCGAGAACACCTGGCTCATTGTCAAAAGTTATAGCCCAACTTTCTTGCAAACTCAAGCATTTTCTCCTTTTTTCTTGCCTTCAGCGGCCGTGCAGGAATTCCTACATAAATAGTCCATGGCTCGGTATCTTTTGTAACAAGCGAGCAGGCTCCGACTACCGAACCTTCCCCTATTGTGACGTTTGGAAAGATCACTGCATTTGAAGCGATTCCGGCAAATCTTTTAAGATGAATCGTTGAAAAATCGACCACATCTCGATAGGCCTCCGGCACAGTTACACTTGTCAATCCGTCTCCTAGGAAGCGATCACTACCAGCGATAATCCTTGCACCTGCTGCTATCGTAACAAAATCTTCAACAATTAGCTTACTTTTTTCTCCTCCGATCACCGTTATGTAAGGTGAGAGATGGACATAGTCTCCGAAGTCTGCCTGGGTGGTGATATAGACCCCAGAATCAATCGCTACATGACTGCCCACCCTAACGAGGTGGGGCCGCCTGATTTCTACTGATCCGCTAATGAAGACATCGGTTCCGCATTTTTTTAACAATCCAAGGTCATATTGCTGTAGAGGAGGCATATCAATAAGGGTAAATAGATTTGTAGTACTGGATTGTTTGGATAATCCCTTCATCCAGGCTGGTAAAATGGAAATCTTTGAATACTTTCTTGAACCGGTTATCATCCATGACCTTTTTGGGGGCGCCGTCCGGCATTGAGGGCACCCATTTGATTTTGAACTTGTTGCCAAAATGGGTGTTAATAATTTGGACGAGTTCTTTAACACTTAAGCCAAAGTTCTGGGCAATATTGACGGGCTCAACGAGCCCCACCATATTGAGGTTCCTCAAAATGGTAGCGATTATCATCGCAAAGTCCTTTGCATATAGCCATTCTCTTATGGCCACTCCCGTTCCCCAAATTTCAATTTCTGACTTTCCATCCAAACTCGCTTTCACAAACTTCGAGATCAAAGCATTTAGGGCGTGCGCTTTATTAGGATCGGTTGAATCAAAAGGGCCGTACATATTCGGCACCAACAAATTAATGCTCTTGACGCCGTACTGCATGTCAAAACATTCACCTGCCGACCATAACAATCGTCGGGTGGAACCATACGAGAGAACTGAACGATGCAGTTGACCATCCCACCAGTGATCCTCAATAAAGGTATCTGCTTTGGCCGGATAAGCGCAATTTGCAATGGGATTTACTACGATTGCCTCAGGGTTGGTCATCGCCACTGCTTCATACATGTTCAAGATAATTCTCGAATTGTCCAGCATCACTTTGGCGGCCTGCTCAGTGACATAGTTTAGACTACCTACATGGGCCGCACAGTTAAGAATCACATCTGGATGAACTTCTTTGAACAGCGCTAGGGCTTTCTCTCGATCTCTTAAATCAAATCCCTCAGATTTTGAGCTTGTATTAAACGGAATTTGATCCATTACCAATCGATCCGCGATATTCTTACCTACAAAGCCGGTCGCTCCTAATAACAATATTTTCATCTGTTAATTGTGTCTAGACTTTCACCATCCTTGCTTAATGGCATCTATAATGTACTTTGCTTTATCGAGATTGATGTCATCATGAATAGGTATATGAATCTGAGTCTGATCGAATTCTTCCTGTTGAACAAGGTCCCTGTTAGTTCCTCCAAAGATCGCATTTCTGTCGATGCGTTGATGCACTACTGAAGCAGTCACTCCTCTCGCCTTTAACGATCTGACAAAATTGTTCCTTTGTTGCACATGAATTCCGAATAGCCAATACGAGCTCTCCCGATCGGCTTTATTGTTAAAAAGTTTAAGGCCCTCCAGTCCATCTAACTCGGAACGGTAGTATTTTGCAACTTCTCTTCTTTGCGCCAGGCGGGCCTTCAGATTGCGAAGATTTGCTATCCCCAACGCAGCAGCGTAATTGTTAAGATGGTATTTATAACCAAGTTCATCAAGATTATATGTCCTTTCCCCAAGCTCTGACATGGTTGAATTAATTCGATCAATACCAAACCAGCGCCTGGCCATTGCCTGTCTGTACTTATCAGGCTTCGTGCAAACAGCTCCCCCATCTCCGGTAGTGAGATGTTTAATGGCCTGAAATGAAAAACATGTATAATCAGACAAATTTCCCACTGGAGAATTCTTATAAGTCGCTCCTAACGCGTGAGCAGCATCCTCAATCACTACTAGTTGATGTTCTCTTGCTATTGCGTTAATTTCATCCATGTCGCATGGGTAACCTCCCCAATGAACAGGCATGATAGCCTTAGTTTTCCTAGTTATCTTTTTTCTTATTGAGGCAACGTCAATATTACCAGTCGCATAGTCAATGTCTGCAAAGACAGGGCGCGCCCTCTGCTGTAATATCACCAACCCCGTAGCTACAAACGTCTGAGCTGGCAAGATAACCTCATCCCCTTCTGACACACCAGCAAGACTTAGCGCAAGATGTAATGCCGCCGTTCCAGAATTGACAGTAACACAATAACGGAGCCTGAGTTGTTCCTCCAGCTGCCCCTCAAATGATTTCACAACCTCTCCCTCACTGATGAAGGTCGAACTTAGCACTTTTGCTATGATCTCCGATGCATCAGGGTGAATATACGTCAAGTGAATAGGAATCATGTCTTCCATGCCTGCGTAGCTATCCTTGATCCTGTAAGTTTCTGAAAACATGAGAAGGTGCATTCGCAGGTTTCTTCACAAACAACACAAATTGCACATCTACAAGTTTGAAGGAATGAAATAATATATAGTCCGGGAACATATCCATCACTTCTTGA
>JAYWDR010000040.1:0-7651 GCA_043779735.1 Cyclobacteriaceae bacterium
AATCACGACCGGCTTTCAGGTTTACTTTTGTTTTAGTCCGTTCCAGCACAATACACTTTTCTACCGTTGGGCACTTGAGTAATGCTTCATCTACAGTACTCTTCAGGTCAATTTTTTTATCTCCCCGAAATGCGCCATCGGCCGTCAAAACAATTTTACAACTGCAATCAGTAATGCGGTCTACCAATGAGCCTGATGAAAATCCGGCGAACACCACAGAGTGCACTGCTCCGATCCTTGCGCATCCCAGGATGGCATACGCTACCTCCGGCACCATGGGCATGTAGATGCACACCCGGTCACCCTTTTTCACACCATGGGCCTTAAGCATATTCCCTACCCTGCAAACGTTGTCAAATAGTTCCTGATAGATAATGTGCCGGGAGGCTTCATTAGGGTTATTTGATTCCCAGATAATGGCGGTCTCATGTGCCCGCTTGGCTAAGTGACGGTCGAGGCAATTTTCAGTGATATTGAGTTTGCCACCAACGAACCACTTCACTTCTGGTTTTTGAAAATCCCACTCCAGGACCTTAGTCCACTTCCTTTTCCAAATGAATTGAGAAGCGATTTTGGCCCAAAAGCCTTCAGGATCAGTGACGCTTTCCTGGTAGGCATTATGGTAATCCACCAAACTTGACACACGGTCCATAACTCTCTCTTTGTAAAATTGAAATTATAGTAATAGGCGCCAAAAACAAAACTCCACCAAAATTGGGTATGTTAGCTTTTTAGATCCGCCAATCAATAGCTGTTACAAGTCATTTTGTGCAAATTGTTGGTCTGAAATATACTTCTTCGTGGATACTCTTGATCAGGTACTGACGGTGTTGGTGCTTTATAAAATGAAATTGGAAGAATCGCCCGCCTTCCAGTCGCTTGGCCGCGCATTGGAACGGAAGGATGAATCGGGCCAACTATTTGTCTACGACAATTCTCCTATGACGCAGTCTTTTTCTTCCAACGGCCCATGGCAAGTACACTACCATCATGACCCGACCAATCCGGGTGTTAGCAGGGGATACAACCAAGCATGCATTTTCGCGAATAAATGTGGTAAGAAATGGCTTCTATTTGCGGATCAGGACACGGATTTTCCGGAAAGAATTTTTGAAATGTATAGCCAGGCAAAAGATAGGTTTGTTGATTGCCAGGTATTTGTTCCCCTCCTCATCGATCGGGAGGGCCTCCTCTCACCTTTCAAGCGAAGTACCACATCCGGAAAACGAATGCATTCCATTTTACCAGGCCTACATTCATTAAATGATATTCAGGCAGTCAACAGCGGATTGATGGTTAGCACCGTGTTATTCGAAACTGCCGGGGGATATGATGAGAGATTGAAACTTGACTTCAGCGATTTCAACTTCTTCAAGAAACTGAGATCTCAAACATCAAAGATGGTGGTCATTGATGCTGAATGCCGGCATGACTTCTCTTCTTCAACAGAAGGAAATGTAAATTCGGCCATGACACGTTTTAAATTCTATTTGGAAGGATCAAGGGTAATGGCTGAACGTGACGGGGGTTTTGTTTTTACATTTCGCGCCTTTCTTCGGGCCGTCAAGCTTTCTTTTCGCTATCGCTCAGTGCGGTTTATAGGCTCCTTCCTTTCAGGCCAACCATGATCAATCCGCATTCCAGCTACGTCATATCATTTAGCCTTGCGTTGGGAATGTATTGGCTTGGCTGGTCCAGGCTATATCCACGCATAACAAACAGCCTGTTTACCTTTTTACTTCTCACGGTTGTCATTCACTTGATTTTATCCTTTTATTGGAGGTCAAAAAAAGTTGCTGTACCCAAGCTCATTAATTCTTTTTTCAATCCGATTGCCACCACCATTTTCATTTACGTATTGTGGGCAGCAGACTTCATTTACGAAGGGGGAATTCCTTTACTAAAGATATTGCTGAGTCAACCTTACAATTACAGGTTGTTTGGCGTCCCCTCGCTTCATGTATTCACCGTTACCTTCGGGTCTTTCTTTACGATATTTCTTTTCTCTCTCTACGTTTCTACCCGGCAACGAACCTATCTGTATCTATACCTGATCAATATGTTGGCGGCGCTGCTGATTTATAGCCGCGGTATGATGATGTTCAACCTGGTGGGAAGTGTCTTTGTTTATCTTCTAAGTTCGCCGTCTATTTCATGGAAACAATTTTTGGTGGGTTTGATAGCACTTATTTGCGTGAGTTACTTCTTCGGTGTTCTGGGCACTGTCAGGGATTCATTTGAGGCCAAAAGAAACTATGACACAAACATCTTCATGGATACAGGCCAGGCCTCTGAAGCCTTCAGAAAATCAAAGATCCCGGATGAATTTTTCTGGGGATACATTTATCTGTCTTCTCCATTGGCTAATCTGCAGCAAAATATCAACACCTTTAAGGTGCCACCGTTTTCATTCAGTCGACTGATGCAGCATCTAAACAATGAAATGACCTTTGACTTCATGTCCAAACGGATAAACCGAATCTGGGGCGTGGAACGGGAACAAGAGCGTACGCTTCCCAATACGCCTTTCAATGTCTCCACCGTGTATTCACGCAGCTATAGTTATCAGGGGTGGGTTGGGATGTTTATTATGTGCGTTTTCATTTTGATAGTTCCCTGGATATACCTTCAAATTCTTCCCGCAAACCAATACAGTCTATGTGGTCTGGCAATCTTAAACACCGCCTATGTATTTCTGATGTATGATAACACGATTCGCTTTACCGGACTGGGTCTTCAATTAGTGTATCCATTTGCCTTACCCTTTGCGGAACGGGCAGCCACATGGTTTCAAAAAAGACTGGTGTCATGAATGTTTCCGTATGCATGGCTACCCATAATGGAGCACGCTTCTTGCGGCAGCAGATTGACTCCATATTGCCGCAACTGAGACCCCACGATGAGTTGGTCATTTCCGATGATCTGTCTACCGACGGCCTGCCCTTGATCCTTGCATCGTATCAGGACCCAAGAATAAGAATTCTGCCACCGAGGCACTTTGGTGACCCCACCCGCAATTTTGAATATACATTAACACATTCGTCCGGGGAGCTCCTATTTTTGGCTGATCAGGACGATGTCTGGCATTTAGACAAGATCAGCATCATGCGAGAGAAGTTGCGCGAAGTTGACCTTGTGATCTGTGATTGCCGGCTTACCGATCAAAAGCTCGAAACCATTTCTCCATCCTTTTTCAAGGCCAACCATTCAAGGCCCGGGCTGCTAAAGAATCTGTTGAAGAGCTCGTATATGGGTTGTTGCATGGCATTTGGGAGGGAGGTACTTGAAAAGGCACTTCCTTTTCCAGAGTCAATACTTCTTCATGACCAATGGATTGGATTGGTTGCCGAACGGCACTTCCGTATTGCGTTTATACCACAGATTTTGGTAGATCACCGACGACACCTCACCAATTATTCATCGACCGGCGCCCAAAGTAAAAATTCGCTTAAAAAAAAGCTGGGTTTGCGTTTTCATCTGGCCAAAAAATTGTTGCTTCGTTAATGGAAAATATCACCGGCTCCATTGTTCTCTACAAGAATGATCCTTCAACGGTTGCCAGGGCTGTTGATAGTTTCCTGTCCTCACCGCATGTGAGCAAGCTTTTCATCATTGACAATTCTCCCACTGACCAGGCCCGTACCTATTTCAAAGACTTAAAGATCACGTACATTTTCTCAGGCGCTAATCTGGGGTATGGCAAGGCCCACAATCTTGCCTTAAGCGAATGTCTTCACAGTTCCACCTATCATTTGGTGCTAAATCCGGATGTATATTTTGAGCCGGAGGTCCTGGAACAATTGTTTTATTTTATGGAAGAAAATGTCCATGCCGGGCTCGTGATGCCCAGGGTGCTCTACCCCGATGGCACCCTTCAGCGTATTTGCAAGCTGTTGCCCACGCCGATGAACCTTGCTACGCGGCGGTTCCTGCCCTTCAGCGAAATTCTTTTCCGTAAGATGAATGACCGTTATGAAATGAATTTTACTAATTATCACAGCATCATGAACGTACCTTTCCTTTCAGGATGTTTCATGTTTTTGCGAACAGCGGCCCTTCGGGAAGTGGGACTATTTGATGAGAGATTTTTTCTATACGCAGAGGATACTGACCTTTCGAGAAGGATGCATAGGAAATTCAAAACCTACTTTTATCCTTTGGTAGAAATTAAGCACATCCATGCACGCGGCTCGTACAAGAACCTGCGACTTACATGGCATAATTTGAGAAGCGCATTCCTATACTTTAATAAATGGGGTTGGTTTGTGGATGAAGATCGAAAAATGATTAACGAAATGGCCCTGAAGCATTTCGAACCTTCCCCACCTTTTGAAAATTATTCCATGGCGCCCTCCACGGTGGCGCAACGGTCAATGAAATAAAATGCAACGCATCGGTTATTCCACGGTTTATCTTTTTGCCTGGTGGTTATGTATTGTCTCTATGCCATGGTATGTTCTTCCCCACAGCATCAGCGTTGTATTGTTGCTTGGAGTTTGGCTTGCTGGAGGAAACTTCCCTGAAAAATGGAGTCACCTTAAAAGCAAGACTTGGGTCTGGCCGTTCATTATCTTTTTTTTTCTACATGTTATTGGACTATTATATTCAGAAGACATGGCATCGGCTATCTTCAATATTGAAACAAAACTCTCCCTGATATTGCTTCCTTTGATTGCCGCCACCGGTCCTATCCTGTCAAATGGGTCCTTCCGATTATTAAAAAATAGTTTTATTGGCTCATGCCTCGTGGTTTCTTTGGCCAGTTTGATCGCCGCCATGAATTCCTTCCTTCATCCTGCTGGGCCGGTACTCAATTTTGATCCCTACACCACAGAGAAATTTCATTCCCTGTTCCCGACCCTGGCTCGGGGTTGGGAGTATTTTTCATATGGGCAACTTTCGCAATGGATTGAGATTCATCCTGCCTTTTTTTCCATGTATCTCATTTTGTGCATCCTGATAATCATGCAGGGCATTTTTGATGAACAGCGTACTAATTTTTTTCAAGTTGTGCTGATCATTTTCTTTATTTCTTTTATTTCCCTTTTAGCGTCACGCATGGCTGTGGTCTCCCTTATTGTAACTGTAACTTTTCTGGTTCTCCACCATTCTTACCTGAAAAAAAGACTTCTGCGGGGGCTCTCCGTTCTGTCGTTCCTGCTTGTTCTCACTTTCTTTTTTATATGGATAAATCCCGTTTCGCGTTTCCGTGTCTGGATCGAGCCGATGACGGCATCCCTTACTGCAGACGAACACACAGCTCATTGGAACTCTATTAATTTGCATCTCTTGTCGTGGAAGGCGAGTTCTGGCTCCACCGATACAAATTGGCCGTTCGGCGCCGGAACCGGTGATGGACAACATGTATTGTACAACTATTATGCAAGCCTGGGGATTCTTGGATTCAAGGCAAATGCGCACAACCAATATCTTCAGACGTTTATTGAATTAGGAATCGTGGGCGTTATTTCGCTATCGTTCTGCCTGTACGCACCGGCCTATCGGGCCTTTAAGAATAACCCTCTTCACTTCGCTTTTATTGTTCTCTTTGGGATGATGTGCCTCTCAGAAAGCATGCTGGTAAGGCCCATGGGGATCGCATTTTTTGCTATGTTTCAATCACTGTTCCTTTGTAATAAAGCTCAGGGTCATGAATGACAATGCTATTCAGACTGATATGAGGGTTTCTGAAAAAGGCATACTTCGTGCGCTCTTGTACTTTGATATCTTCGACTACCCGTTGACACAAAGCGAAATCGCAGATTTTTCTCCACTTCCGGTGAATGGTGACCTGAAATCCTCGCTGGATATGCTTGTGGATAAACAAATCATCTATCAGTTTGATCAATATTACGCTCTTCACAACAATCGTCACTTAGTCTTGCGTCGTACATCAGGGAACCGCATGGCAGACCGACAGCTGAGGATTGCCCGACGAATTTCAAAGTTTATTTCCATGTTTCCATTTGTAAGGGCTGTTTTGCTTTCAGGATCTATTTCAAAGGGCTACATGGATGAACACAGCGACATTGACTATTTCATTATCACAGAACCCCGAAGGTTATGGATTGTCCGAACAGCTATGGCATTTTTTAGAAGGGTTTTTATGCTGAATTCGCGAAAGTATTTCTGCACAAACTATTTTATCGACAGCAAAAATCTTGAAATCTCAGAGAAGAATATTTTTACCGCCATTGAAATAGCAACCTTAAAACCAATGTTTGGGGAAAAATATATTCACGATTTTCAAGACGTTAACAAATGGTGCAAAGAATATTTGCCAAACCGGCTGCCACAGAACGGACTTGAAGAAGAACCCGTGCTTCCTTTCAAAAAGACCATTGAAAAAATTCTTTCATTTCCCATCTATGACAAACTTGACCACTGGTTCATGAGACAAAGTCTGGCCCGTTGGAAAAAGAAATACGATCACCTGCTGCCGCCCAAGGATTTTTCGATAGCCTTTCAATCAACTCAAAGTGTGTCGCGAAGCCATCCGGGATTTTATCAAAAAAGAGTACTTTCCCAATATGAATTGAAAATTGAAGAATTCGAACAAGTCCATTGCCTTAGTCTTGCCCTATGAGTAAAGTGTTGATTTCCCACTCATATTTCTATCGGCTGGACCCCAAGCAATGGAGATATCAACAGCCCTATCCCCCGCTGGGCACTTTGCAGGCGGCCGCGGTAGTCCGTCAGGCTGAATTTGATGTTTCATTCTTTGACACGGGTTTATCTGCTGGTCCGGAAGCGCTCGTGCCGATCCTGAAAAAGGAAAAACCGGACTACTTTATTCTATACGATGATGGATTCAATTACCTCACCAAGATGTGCTTGTTGGTAATGCGGGAGGCAGCCTTTCTTATGACCTATCATGCCAAGCAGCAGGGTTGTCAGGTGATCATTAACAGTTCCGATTCCACGGATCATTATGAACACTATTTACAACATGGCGTTGATTATGTGATCCGGGGCGAAGGTGAAGAAACATTGGTGGAATTGCTAAAATGCCTCCAGGGGACAAAAGACCCTTCTACGGTACAAGGTGTTGCTTTTCAACGCGATACTGCAACGATCGTCACCTCACCACGGAATGTCCTTCGTGACCTCGATGCACTTCCATTGCCAGCCTGGGATCTGCTGGATTTCGCAAGCTATAAATCCATTTGGGGAAATCGATATGGCTATTTTTCGATGAATATGGCAACCACCCGTGGTTGTCCATACAAATGCAACTGGTGCGCCAAGCCGATATATGGTAACCGGTACAATTCACGATCGCCCGAACGTGTGGTAAGTGAACTTGAAATGCTCCTACACGACCATCAACCGGATCACTTTTGGATGTGCGACGATATTTTTGGATTAAAGCCCGGTTGGATTGGTCAATTTGCCAAGGTGATAAAGGAAAGGAAACTTTCCTTCCGGTACAAAATTCAATCAAGAGTAGATCTGCTGGTGCACGAAGACACCATACAGTTGCTTGCCGAAAGTGGTTGTGAAACGGTTTGGCTTGGGGCCGAAAGCGGATCGCAACGTATCCTGGACCTAATGGACAAAGGCACTACCGTTGAACAAATTCACAGGGCCACGCAATTGCTCAAACAGCACAACATCAAGGTTGCTTTTTTCTTACAATTCGGCTATCCCT
>JAYWDR010000041.1:0-7635 GCA_043779735.1 Cyclobacteriaceae bacterium
ACGGTACCCGAGCGTTCCAGATAGTCATTCTGAATTGATTCCTCATTGGAGCGTCCAATCATTGTAAGCGTGGTGATACTGACCGCCAATACTGGCAACAAAAAAGCGAGGAAGATGAATAGTTGAATGCGTGTAGCGTAATTGACATTTTCTCCCCTGATAAATGAATAAGCGCCTGAAGCTCCCTGCCATGCAAAAAGTACAATCAACCCAAGCACAAACCAAAACGCAAAACTTGCTATAAAATAAAACCATGAATATGTTATTACCGAAACAATGGCCACCGATCCATCCGGTTCCTCAATACCAATATGGTAATAATTACTGTCGGCCATACCGTGATCGTACAGGGCAGGGTTCTTGATCCGTTCAATCCCGAAGTCCCTTCCATAGTTAAACGACCCTGAACTCGTAGCTAACTTCCCATCCGTAAATACGGCATAACTGAAATTGCGATTTCTGTAAATCTGCTTGAAGCGGTTGTCTACCAACAATTCAGGGTACACGTTGTCAGGAATTACCCTTTTCAAGGAAAGGTCAAGTTCAATAATCCCTACGGGCCGCTGATAGTAAATGGGTACCGTCATGTGATAGTGCTTTATGGTGGCCCCATCCGCGGCATTAGCATAAGAAATACCCTCATACCCTGTGAGCCTAAAATTCTTAGGCCCAAAAGAAATGCTGTCAAGCTCGTTGAGTGCGGTTTCCGTCGGCTTCTCCTCCTGATTCCATGTCGCCACCCCAATCTCATACCTGTCAAAATAGTTACTTAGGTGCACCCTTCGAACTTTGTCAATGACGGCAGTCTTATTCAGAAACGGGCTAGCCATGCGCATTTGAATAAATTGGTCCTTTTTGATCCGTTGTCGGGTTTGGTCGAGGAGGTATTCTCCCAGGACGTCCCGTTCCGTCAAAAAATCTTTGCCAAAACGAAACTGGTCTTGTACTTGTTTTTCAATATGAAATAACCTCACCGCCCAGGCATTCTGAAAACTGTAAATGATAAGTGAAAATATTAAGTATATGAATAACCGAAACGAAAAGCGAAACATCCCCTTGTAAATCTCAGAGACTTTCAAGACTGAAAAGAGTACGATGGCGAGCACCAGGGTTACCCAAAGATTGCGACCCAACATATAAAATTGCAGGATAAAAAGGGCGGAGGCTATTGTTACTCCAATAAAAAATCGCCGATTTCCCTTTTTGAACAAATGAATGCTTAGCGAGAAAAATAAATGAATAAACAAGAAGCTTGTGATACAGCCAGTTAGCACGGCACCCAAAGCAATTATTCTGACCGCGTCCATGGAAAGCGACTGAACGCTGGCAAAGGACAATGTTGAATTGTGATAGATTGTCTCAATAAAATCAAATGGGAAAAGCAATGCAAAAAAACATAAGAGCAAGCATGCTATGGCCGCCACATACCGTTGAAGTCCGGAGCGCTGTAACAGCCAACTTACCAGGCGAAATTTTATAAAATGCCGAAACAGATACACTACTAATAGAAGCAGTGCAAGGGAATTGAATAGCAGATCACCCATTGATGCATTCAGAGAAGAGGATGCAAACTTCTTTGGATCAAAAACGTCGGACGGGAAATATAGCGCAGGCAGGTTGATCATGATCATGCCATATCGTATCCCAAGGAAGGCCAAAAAAAGCGTAGCGAACGCGGCTTCAAAACCAATTAACTTCTCCAGTAATCGTTTGATTTTCCAAACCGCGGTAAGTAGCAACAACAAGCCCGACACCAGGAGGGCAAAGGATAAGTTATTTTCATGGACTTCAGGTTTTCCAGGCAAAATCCTGAATAGTGTGTGACCTTCCACCAATAAGGCATCGCCTGTCTTTGCAAGAGCGCTTACAATCTGAATATCCTTCACTGGAAAGATAGACGGCTCCCATTGAACTGACAAGAAATTGTTGATGATAGGATACCGATCGGTTAGCTTTAGCACACAAAATAACGACGACCCATCCAGGGCCTGCCACTTCTTTACCAGAAAATCGCCACGGACAGCTCTCAGGAAGGTGATACTGTCAGCAGAGGACAAGGAGGTCAGGTCGGGAACGTAGTAGGACCGATTCCAACTTTTGATGCGGTTATTGTTAACATGTATAAAGAAATGCTTGGTCTTGTCCCACTCCAAAGAAGACGCGGCAAGGCTATCGGCCAGAAGGCGTGCCGCTTCCTGGTCAACAAGAGCAAACTCCCTGTCAAGATTTTTCTGGATTGAAGTAAGAAGGTCCTGGCGGTACCGACCTGAATAGTGAGAACGGCTCCATAGACCTCCTGCCAGGAGTAGTGTTGAAAAAAGCAGCAGGGCTATAGTTCGCACATTCATAAATATCCAGGTGGGCGAAGATACTTAAAACCACGTTTACCCTTTCTTATTTGGGTTGTAGTAAAGGTCCCCAAACCAATACAGCCACAGCACCCGTGAGATACGAAACGAAAATGGTGTGCTGATAACGGCAAGAACTGCAATTAAAATCAGGTAGGTTGATTCTGGTAAATCACTCCAATAGTAGAGCGACAGGCCAAAGCCGATCAATAGCACAATATTGAAGGCATAGGTGATATACATGGCGCCAAAGTAAAATCCAGGTTCAGGGATGAAACTTGCCCCGCAAGCAGGGCATTGATGATTCATATCTGCAAAGTTTGTGACATGAGTATAAGGATATTTAAAAATATCACCTTGTCTGCAGGAGGGGCACTTACCGGATAGCAGCGCTTTTCTCAAGCTTGATTCGTTGATTTGTTTTGCTGGTACGATACCAGAGATACCCGATGATGGCCACCGCCAGGTAAGGGGCAAAAAACAAATACAATATGCCAACATTGATGCCAGCAGCGATACCGATATTCCCGTTACTGACGTTATTTTCCAGAGTTGCCCGACACATTGCACACTGGGCCTCGGCCGCGTTCGCAAGGATTGTTAGACACACTGCTCCAATTAGTTTCTTCATTTATGCACGTAATAGGGCCTAATCATCAAGAAAACAATAACACCAGAAACAGCCACATACAACCAAATGGGAAACGTAAATTTAGCCAATCTCTTGTGCCTGTCAAAACTGCCGGCCAAGGCACGCGAGAAGGTAAAAAGCACAAAGGGGATTACCACCACTGAAAGTCCAATGTGCGAGATCAGGATGAAGAAATAGATACCTCTTACTATACCGTGCCCTCCATACGGAGTTGGCTCGCTTGTCATGTGATACAATACATACATTACAAGGAATAATGCTGACAGCGCGATGCATGTTTTATTCAAGGCCTCATGCACAGATCTTTTTTGATTTTTAATGGCCCAGAAAGAAGTCATCAACAATACGGCGGTGATTCCGTTGACAGTAGCATACACGGGCGGAAGAAATGAAAGGTCATATCCTTTTACCGGTGGTATGCTAAAGAGCGCAGCCACCAAAAGAGGTATGATGATTGATAAAGCAATAATCAACCTGTGATAAGGTTCCCTGCCCTCCATGTTAGTATTTCTTTAATAGCACTTTCAACTCAACTCTCAATCGGTCCTCGTCTTCCCTGGAAAGCAGATCATAGTAGCCCCTGATGCGTCCCTCCCTATCTATTAACACCGTCTCCCATGGATCGTCCACAAAAAAAACACATTTCCTTAATCGGCTAGATGTTGCACTATCGACCGTCAGCATGGAAGTCTCAATAAACGCGACATCCTTCTTTCCAAATTCCCCTTCAATTTTTGATTTCAACGTTGGAAGTACTAACCCCTCCTTGGGGAATACCAACACATTGGCATCGAGAAGTGTTATCGATCTCCGTTGCCAGACGGAATCAGGAACACGATAGGGAGAAGGATAGGCTACTCCGCATTCTGAAGGCGGTTCCAGGACGCCATTTTCAAAATACACGGGGATATTGAATTCATTCCTGCCTGCATACTTGAGGAAGACAAACACCAGTGCTGGCAACAATAAAGCAAGGAATAAATAGAGGAGCTTTTTCAATTTGAAAATCCGCAAAAAAAGGGCTAACGTCACTTAACTTTAACCCCTGCCGGTCCTATCACTCCAGCTGGTTTACTATGAGGATCTATTTAGATCAGTAGGTAATAATCTTCGTGCCCTCGTATACAAATGCTACAAGCATCCAGATAATAAATATTATCGGAACAAGCACCGCCCAGAAAAGTACCTTCACTTCGTACCGGAGGTGCATAAACTCGCCCACAATATAACCAGCCTTTACAATGGTGAGCATTACGAAAAGGAACGTCTTCGCCGGTCCATGAGGCAAGGTAAACGCGATAATAAATTCTATCATTGTTACCACCAAAAGTATCAGTGCCACTGTCCAAAGCTTTTTGATTTTCTCCTTGTCTGGCGGAAGTATGATTATCTGAGATTCTTGCTGTGACATGGTATCTTTAATTTAAACAAGGTAGAAGAAGGTAAACACAAACACCCAGACGAGGTCAACGAAGTGCCAATACAGGCCAACTTTCTCCACCATTTCATAGTGACCTCTACGGTCATATACTCCGGTGGCGGCATTATAATATATCAACCAGTTGAACAGCACGCCGCTGAAGACGTGAAAGCCGTGGAAGCCAGTGATAAAGAAAAAGAAATCAGCAAAAGCCGGCGGACCATATTGATTTTCCTGAAGGTTAGCACCTTGCACTATTCGCTGCACCCATTGTCCATTAACCACCTCCGACATGGCAGTACCCTCACCTGATCCCATAATAAAATGTGTCCATTCCCACGCCTGGCAACTCAAAAAGGTTAACCCACCTAAAATTGTCCAAAGCATCCATTTCTCAACAGCCTGGCGGTCCATGCGATGCCCCGCCTCTACGGCCAGGACCATGGTCACTGAACTCATGATCAGCACGAACGTCATGAATCCAACAAAGACGAGCGGCAATTCCACGCCATGTACAAAAGGGATCGCGTCGTATACTCTTTCCGGAATAGGCCAATGGGTAGTGGAGAAAAAGAAGTCTTTGGCAGGTCCTGCAAAGGCCGGATTCGAGGAGCGCACCAGCCCGTAGGTAATCAGCAAACCGGAGAACGTGAATGCATCTGACATCAGAAAGAACCACATCATGAGCTTACCATAGCTCACCCCCATAGGAGAAGTACCGCCATCCCAAACGCTTTTTCCATGAGAAACGGCGGCGGCTGATTGTTCCATAGAGATTGAGTTTACAGGTTTCTAATCGGTTGCTAATCTACTACTGAATCAATGAAATACCAATCGGGATTTTATCGATTTATAAGAAAAAAAAGGAACAAATAAATCCACAACCCACCTAAAAAATGCCAGTAGGTGGTGCACATTTCCACTTGGGCCATGTTTTTTGATACTCTTAGCTTCATCGCTGAATTCAGCACCACCAGCAGAAATACCAAGGCGCTTACGATATGCAGGCCATGAAGGCCGGTAAGGACATACAGAAAGGACCCCGATGGGTTTCCTACAAAATAAATACTTTGGCGTACCAGGTCACCCCATGCCATGAACTGACCCACCAGAAAGGCAATCCCCAGGATAGAAGTAATAATGACTAACATCTTGACACGCTTTCCATCATCTTTCCTGGCAGCAAAATATGCCCATTGCATGGTGACGCTGCTCACAATGATAATAGCCGACGTGTAGTAAAAAAGCACAGGCAAATCAAAATAAATCCAATTACCCTCCGCTTCGCGCACGATATAGGCGGATGTCAGAGAGGCAAACAGCATCATCACGCTGGCCATGAATAGCCACATGGCGAACTTCTTAGGATGCATTGCCAGGGGCTTCTTTGGCTCCTCAATAATCTTCATATCACCCGTCAAGGACTTTTCCATATTTCTATGTATCTAAATCTTATCCAACAAATAGGCTATCTGAACAATGGGCAAATACAAGAACGAACTAAACATGATCCTTAAGGCTGACTGGCGACTGCCGGTCTTCAACAGGGAAAAAGTCTGTGCGAAGAAAGCCACACCGCAGACGGTCGCCACTATTGCCGAATCAAGGCCTGTCATTCCAAACTTTGCCGGTAATAGTCCGAGGGGTATGAGAAACATCGTGTACACCATTATCTGTATGGCCGTGTTCAGATCCTTCCCACCCCCTGATGGTAACAGCCTGAATCCTGCTTTCTTATAATCCTCATCAGCCACCCAGGCAATAGCCCAGAAATGCGGAAATTGCCATACGAATTGTATTCCAAAAACAATCATCGCCTCGTGGGTAATTTCGCCCGTAGCGGCGATCCATCCTAACAGCGGTGGCAGGGCTCCTGGAAAAGCCCCAACAAAGACAGCAATTGGTCCCACCCGTTTCAGTGGCGTGTACACAAAGCAATACAACACCATTGACACGATGGACAGTAACACCGTCAAGGGGTTAGTGAATCTCCACAGAAGGATAAGGCTTATGAAAGAGCAAAGCCCCGCAAAAACTAACGCTTCAGAAACTGAAAGACGATGGGTGGGGAGCGGTCGAAGCCTGGTGCGCTCCATCAATTTATCAAAATCTCTTTCAATGACCTGGTTTACGGCCACTGATGCCCCGGAAAGAAAAAAGCCTGACAACGTGAGGACCGATAAAATAAACCAATCCACCGAACCGCGGGTTGCCAGACAATATCCAAAGGCACACGAAAAAGCAACAAGCATTGATAGCCTCGGTTTCAATAGCTCAACAAACGCCTTTGTTTTAAGGACGGCTGCCAGGGATGATGCACTATGGTCGTGAGTTTTTAACATATCAGTTTTTAATGACGCCCTCCTGCCTGGCACCTATCTCCACGTAGACTTGAAAAAACCACCCAAATGTAACCATAGCGAGCAGTAAATGTATTGGCTGCAAAAACGCAGGAACGGCAAAGTATGCCATGCATGCACCGGTAATCAGCGATGTCAAAATTAACAGGAAAGGGACTACGGTTAAAGACTTTTCAGAGGTTGTTTTACGAAATTTGAGCCAAAGCCCCACTTGGGACAAAATCACCACCCATGAAAAGGATCGGTGCGCAATAAAATCAAACCCTGCATTCGATATCCAGTAGTCCCGGTCCAGCGATAAAGCCAAACGGTCAAGCGTTCCCCTTACTTGGGTACCAAGAAACGTTTGAATCAATAGTGCCAACATCCCTGCTGCCAGCCAAATTCGTACGCCCGTGACTGCCAAGATCTTTTCCTGACCGGAGCGGACCATAAGCCAAATCAATAATGCAATCAGCAACATGGCAAGGAACATGTGCACTGTTACTGTCCAGGAAGTAAGATGGGTAGAGACAACAATGGAACCGAACCAGCCTTGGAGAACAACCAGTATCAAGGCAGCGAGAGAACCATAAAATATTTTTGGGGAAGCCTTTCTTGTTCCCCAGGATACGACGAACAGTGCTATGATGAAAAGCCCAATAGCCACGCCTGCCAGTCGGTTAATATACTCCACCCATGTCTTGGTAGCATTGAAGTCTGATTCCACAAGGATGGCCTTGTTTTCCAAAATCATTTTTGAAGATTCTTCCAGTCCGATGATTGAAAGGTAGAGGGCAAATTTCTGGTTTTTCCTTTCGCGGTAGTAGGAATACTGCTGCTTATAATCTGAGGGTAGCTGGCGCACTGAAGTGG
>JAYWDR010000042.1:0-2605 GCA_043779735.1 Cyclobacteriaceae bacterium
GAAAAAGAATCCATGAAAAATTGAGCGAGAGGGGTTTTAAATATTTTGAGCAAGGGGAGCTCACCGTGGCATTCAACGTCAAATGGCTTGGAGCATGAACGGGTCTTTGGTTTCGGTGATCATGCCTGTTCATAATTCTGAGAAATACCTTCGGGAATCACTGCTGAGCATCCTGACTCAGACATACGAAAATATTGAAGTGATTATAGTTAATGACGGGTGCACCGACGGCTCAATGAAGATCGTAGATTCATTCAATGATCAGAGAATCAGGATCATTCAAAATAATGAAAACATAGGACTTGCTGCAAGCCTTAACAAGGCCATCCAGTCTTCTCAAGGGATTTATTTGGCCCGGATGGATGCAGATGATATTTCGTATTCACGAAGGATTGAGAAGCAGATCTTATTTCTGGACAATAACCTGGATGTTGACATCGTGGGGTCAGCCATGAGATTTATAGGCCATAGTCGATATGTGAGTAGATTCCCCCAATCGCATGAAGAATGCCGAGTTCAGCTCTTGTTTAATGTATGTTTTGGTCATCCGACGGTAGTATTCAGAAAGAGTGTTTTTGCAGACCCCCGAAACCTTTATGATGAATCATTAAAACAGTACAGTGAAGAGTATGAACTTTGGTGCAGATTGGTGAGCCAGTTCAGATTTCACAACTTGAATGAGGTTTTGTTATACTATCGCATTCATGGGCCTCAACATAAAGCTGAGACTGAAATGTTGCGGAGGCGGAATTCCTTGGTTATACAAAACAGGTACCTCACACTAACCCTTGGCCAGTTGACTGCATCCGAACTGGCAATCCACGCCAGAATGTCAATGATGCAAGAGGTGAATACGACTGATGATCTGGGGGAATGCAATGCGTTGTTGCTCCGGATGGTCGCCTTGAACACTCAGTGGCGAAGTTTTGATGAAAAAAAGCTCGCTAATTTATTGGCACTTCGTTTTTTTGAATTTTGCTATCATAATTCAGCCGTTGGGCTTGCTTCGATTACCTATTATTACAAGAGTGATTGGTTAAGGTTTTACAATCCTTCATTGAAGTTGAAGGCGTCACATTTGTTAAAAACGCTCTTGAAAAAACTATAGCTGTGGGCATTATAAAATCTCTTACAGGGCATAATACTTTCAAATGAAAAAATGCAGTGAAATGAAGTATACGTTTATTGAGTCATCTTCTTGTAACATGTGTAACTCCGGTGATATGGTGGTGTTAGGAAAGAGACTCAACCAATCTCAAGGGTTTAGTCCTGCTAGCAAATTGGGCATCACAACTTCGGTAGCAAAATGCAAGAATTGTGGATTGAAATTTGCGAACCCAATGCCCATTCCCGATTCAGTTGGCGCCCACTACGATTTGGAGATTGATGAATATTTTGGACAGCACGATAATCTCATTAGTGAGAGTGCCTTTGATACTGAAGTGAATTATTTCAAATCTTTGGCTTCGGATAGGGGTAAGCTGAGAGGTTTGGACATTGGTGCTGGCCTAGGAGGAATCATGAAGGCCATGGAAAGAAACGGAATTGAGGCATATGGCCTTGAGCCCTCTGAAAGTTTTTATGATTTTGCGATTGACAAAATGGGTATCGCCAGGGAGAAATTGACCAATGGGTCAATGGAGTATGCCCAATATGAAGAAGACTCGTTTGATTTTATTGTTTTTAATGCTGTTTTTGAACATCTATATAATCCCAATGAGGCCATCCGAAAAGCGCTGACGTGGCTCAAGAAAGGAGGCGTTATTTATATCGGAGTTCCGTACGCTTATTCATTGAATCAAGTTTTGATCAATTTGTATTATAGACTGAGAGGACTGGATTACGTCTCCAACATTTCGCCGATGCACCCACCATTTCATTTGTATGAGTTCACAGAAAATGCTTTTAGGAAGAATGCGATATTGAATGATTATACCATTCACAAAGTGGAAAGGGTAACATACCGAACCTACTTGCCAAAGAGTCTTGATTTCTTGATCTTGCCGGTAATCAAGTTGACAAGAACCGAAATGAATATTATCGTGTGGATCACAAAGAATTGAATCAAGGTATTGTGAATCAATTTCAGTACAGTTTGATATGCATAGATTTCGACCATTTGTAACTACATAATCGAAACCTATTATGTGCGGATTCCTTGGATTTGAAAATGATGCCAATGAAAAAAGGGATTTGAGCCAATATGCTTCCGTCCTCCAGCATCGCGGTCCAGATGGAACGGGATATTTTCAGGATGATATTGTTTCACTCATTCATTGGCGGCTTTCCATTATTGATTTAAGCGAGAAGGCCTCCCAGCCCTTTGTTTACGAAAATCTAGTGCTTGTCTTTAATGGGGAGATATACAACTTCCATGAAGTGGCATTGAAGTTAAATAAGCTGGGCTATCAATTCACAACTCATTCAGATACCGAAGTCCTTATTAAAGCCTTTCATTGCTGGAGAGAGGTTGCGGTGGAACACTTTATTGGCATGTTTGCCTTTGCTATTTACGATAAACTAACACGGGAAGTATACTTGTTCAGGGACAGGATGGGCGTTAAGCCATTATATTACACGCTGACTGATGGCTTTGGTTTTGGAA
>JAYWDR010000043.1:0-2601 GCA_043779735.1 Cyclobacteriaceae bacterium
AAGCTAGCAAAAAGACGTAAGTATTTGGCCTCCTGCAACGACAAATTAGGATTCATGACTACTTTTGCAGCCATTTGAAAAATCTAAGCATCATACAAATCCTCGGCTGGGCTGCCGGCATCACGGCATTTCTCTGTCTCGTTACAACCCTGTTGTTCTACCGGTTCCAGGACAGAATTTTCTTCCAGGGCACGGTCCTTCCAAAAGATTATGTTTTCACATTCAACCAGAATTTTGAGGAATATTCAATCCCGACAGAAGATGGTGAAGTTCTGAACGCCTTGTTGTTCAAGTCACCGGGTACCTCCAAAGGACTGATCCTGTACTTTCACGGCAACAGGGACAACTTGCAGCGGTGGGGGCAATATGCCGTTGATTTTACACAACTGGGTTATGATATTCTGATGATGGATTACCGAGGGTATGGCAAGAGCACTGGCACACCCACCGAAAAGAATCTGTATGCGGACGCTGATGTCGTTTTGCGTTGGTCAAAACGGAATCTTCTTCACGATCGCATAATCATTTATGGCCGCTCACTCGGATCTGTTGTGGCCTCCCAGCTGGCAACTGTTTACGAACCTGACATGCTCATTCTGGAGACGCCCTTTGATGAGATCAGCGGCGCGGTGTACGTCCCACTTAAATTTATCGTTCGTATTTTTCCACTGAAGTACGCTTTCTCTAACAAAGATTTCCTGCCGAAGATCACGTGCAAGAAGGTCCTAATCCACGGTACGGATGATTGGGTGGTGCCGCTGGGGTCTGCACTGAGGCTCAAGCCGCTGTTGTCGAAGGATGATCAGTTTGTTATAATTGAAGGAGGGGGTCATCGGAATCTGAGGGAATTTGAAGCGTTCCATAAGACCCTGATAGAAACGCTGCGGTAATACAATAAGGATGCGATGATCCGGTTCATGAAGAGGTACCAAACCGAAGTCCGCATTATGGGTCCTGAAGTTTGGGACGATTGGGAGTTCGGAAAGCTCATCTCCGAAGGCATGAAGGAAAAAAGGGAAGTAGCCATTGAAACCATTCGCGAAAAATTGCGGAGATGAAAATTGTCTTCAAAGGCAGCTTTGACAGGGACATTGATAAAATTCGAAACAAAGAACTCCGCAAAGCCCTCGACGATAAGCTTTCTCAAATTCTAAAAGCCCGCAACATACACCAGATCACCGGTGTAAAAATATTAAGAGGTTATTCCCATCATTACCGGATCATTGTCAAAACAACAAAATTTACCTATCGGATTGGAGCCATTGTGCGCGAGAATTCAATATGGGGCACCTATGGATAGTTCGGTTTCTTCCAAGAAAATTCGTCTACAGGAAGTTCCCTTAATTTCTTAAGAATTAATTGGATAAATTAAGGCCACCATGACCACCCTGGCCCTGACCCTCCTCCTCATTTACATCGGCATCTGCCTGGGGTTCTACTTTTTTCAGCACTTCCTGTTCTTTCGTCCTGAAACACTTTCCACTGCCTTTCAGTATAAATACCCTTTCCCTTTTGAAGAGCTTGATTTTGATATGGAAGACGGCGGACGAATCAACGCGATCCACTTCAAAGTGCCCAACTCCCTCGGTGTCGTGTACTATTTGAAAGGCAACTCCAAGAGCATCAAAGGATGGGGAAAGTTTGCCAAAGACTTTGTCAGCAATGGATACGACTTCTTCATGATGGACTACCGTGGTTTTGGAAAAAGTAAAGGCAAACAGAATCAGGCCACATTATTCAATGATGCGCAATTCATATACCAATGGCTTGCAAAATCATACCCAGAACACAAAATCATTCTCTATGGCCGCTCCCTGGGCAGTGGTGTGGCAGCGCGCATTGCGTCCTGGAATAAGCCAAGAATCCTGATCCTGGACTCCCCCTATTTCAACTTCTACTATAATATCAACCGTTTCTTGTTTTTCATACCCATCAGATTTCTGCTCAGGTACAATGTCCGGACTGACCAGTATTTAAAAGATACAAGTTGTCCCGTGCATATCGTACACGGCACCCACGACCGTCTGATTTCCTTTTCACAAAGTGAAAAATTAAAGGCCTTATATCCTGAAAAAGTAATCCTCCACAGCGTCGAAGGGGCCCGGCACAATAACCTGCCTGATTTTCCCGAGTTCTTTGAGATCCTGTACGATGTCCTGTATGTAGATCCAGTCACCGAAAAAGCATCCTGATCAAAATTCCTATGGAGATCACTAAAAAAACTACCATCGATTTTACCCGCATTTTTGATATCCTCTCCTATCAAAAGGAAAAATATCCAAACTCACGTGCGCTCAATTTCTTTTCAGAAGGACAGTGGCATGGGCTCTCCATTGATGAGATCCAGGATAAAATAAATTCGATCTCTTGCTGGTTAATAAATAACCAATATGCCAAGGGTGATAAAATCATCATCGTGCCCATCATGGGTAACCCGGAATGGATGATGCTTGATTATGCGTGTCAACAAGCGGGCATCATTGTGGTGCCGGTACACCCTACTTCAGGGCCAGAAGATATAGAACTGATCTTCGCCGAAACGGAGGCAAAACTCTGTATCACTGCGGATGTAGAAATCTATGACCGGTTTATTAAAATTCT
>JAYWDR010000044.1:0-7623 GCA_043779735.1 Cyclobacteriaceae bacterium
GCTCCTTCCTCTGTCCTCACCCCGGCGTTACGGGCCGAAATGGGCGAAGCAGCAATCAACGTAGCCCGTTCCTGTGGGTATTTCAACGCCGGCACAGTAGAATTTATCCTGGATGAAAACAAGAAATTCTATTTTCTTGAGATGAATACACGCCTCCAGGTAGAACATCCGGTAACTGAACAAATCACCGGTCTTGATCTGGTCAAACTTCAAATCAGAATTGCAGAAGGTGAAAAAATTCCGTTCCGCCAGGAGGACCTGCACATTACCGGGCACGCTGTGGAGGTGCGCATTTACGCGGAAGATCCCACCAACAACTTCCTTCCGGATATTGGCACGCTCACAAAGTACAGAAGGCCACAGGGCCATGGTATTCGTATCGATGACGGCTTCGAAGAGGGAATGACCATTCCGTATTACTATGATCCGATGATCGCCAAGATGATCTGTCATGCTGATTCGCGTGCAGCGGCCATTGAAAAAACTATACGCGCCATTGAGGAGTACCATATTACGGGGGTAGAGACCACTCTTGCTTTCTGCAAGTTTGTTATGGAGCACAAATCTTTTCGTTCAGGCAATTTTGATACAAAGTTCGTAGAGGAATATTTCACCCCCGACTTGCTGTCTAAAGTACAAATGGATGCTGATGCAGATCTTCTCGCAGCTTCATTGGCTACCAAAATTTTCCTTGAGACGGGCGATAATCGTGCGAATCAGCTCAGCCGCTCCGAAAAAACTATAAGCCGATGGAAAGTGAATAGGACCTAGCAGTTTTATAGATTTCCTTACTATTTTTCAACCTTCAAAAGACTCATGGCAGAAATACAGCCGTTACGGGCATGGCGATACAATCGGCAACTGGGAAGCAATATTGATTCGTTGACCTCACCACTTTTTGACGTGGTGTCGGAAAAGCAGCGACAGGCTCTATACAAGAACCAATACAATAGCATTCATTTGTCTGTGCCGCTGGGTCCAGATGCCGCCGACCGCGCTGCACAAACCCTGCAACAATGGAAAAACGACAACACCATAAATCAGGATGACCTACCGGGTATCTATGTGTACTACCAATATTTCAAACTTCCAGGCTCAACAAAGGAATATTGTCGCAAAGGGATTATCTGCAACATTCGCGCCTACGAGTGGAACGAAAATGTAATTCTCCGACATGAGAATACGATGCCGAAAGCCGTGAATGACAGGGTCGATTTGCTGGAAAAGACACTTCTGCATGTGGGCCCAACCCATGGCTTGTATACCGACCCTTCGTTTTCTTTGGAGGCATTCATGGATGACGCTATTACTAACCCTATTTATGAAACTGAAGACTACCAGGGTGTTCGTGATCTATTGGCGGTAATTCAGGACGCTACAATCATCGAAAAAATTATCGACCAACTAAGGACCAAAGCCATCATCTTGGCCGACGGCCATCATCGGTATGAAAGTTCGCTCATTTTCAAAAAGAAGAGACAACAACAAAACAAGCATGACAAGGGGACAGAAGGCTACCACTTCCATCTTATGTTTTTGTCGAACACCGAATCGGACGACCTTCGGATATTGCCCACGCATCGAATAATAAGAAGTCTTCCGGATTTTAAAGAAGAAAAAGTTCTTCGAAAATTGTCAACTTACTTCAACATAAAGCCTGTTGACGACCCTGACTCACTTTATGAAATTATCTTGGGGAAACCCTGGACATTTGGGCTGCTCTTTAAAGAAAATGCCTACAAAATAAGGTTGAAACCCGAAGCTTTTTTGGATTTCCATTGGCCCTTCCCTGACGCGATCAAGAGATTGGACCTGACCGTGATGCATCATTTCGTTATCGAAAAGGTACTTGGGATTCCTGGAAAAGATCAACGCCAGTCCGAGAATATCGACTATGACAGGAGCTTTTCTGACTGCCTGACGAAGGTGATGCAAGGAGATTCACAGCTGGCCATTATCACCCAAGAGGTTTCTATTGAGGATGTAAAACGTGTCAGTGCCAGCGGCTATACCATGCCTCAAAAATCAACATACTTCTATCCAAAGGTCATCTGCGGGTTCCTCTTCAGTTCGATAAAGGAAGATGAATTTAATACCCCACCGTATTCTCCATTTTAGTCATGCCTCTTAAGAGCCCGCTCATTCTCGCGTCAACATCGCCGCGTCGGCAGTTCTTGCTACAGGAAGCTGGCTTTCAATTTCAAATTGAAAAACCCGCGGAAGATGAAACTTTCCCCGACAACATGACCGCGGAACATGTGCCTTCCTTTCTGGCTGAAAAAAAAGCGAATGCCTTCAAAAACAAGATCACTCGTGAGATTGTTATTACCTCCGACACGGTCGTCATTCTTGGAAACAAAATTCTGAACAAACCGTTGGGACGCGAGGACGCTATCCAAATGCTTTCCAGTTTGTCAGGCCGCACCCATACTGTCATCACAGCGGTGTGCCTGCTATCCAAAGAAAAAGAAGACCTTTTTGATGACCGCACCCTGGTAACTTTCAAGAAATTACAAGCGTACGAAATTGAGAACTATGTCGATCAGTGTAAACCTTATGATAAAGCCGGAGCCTATGGTGCGCAGGAGTGCCTTCCCAAAGGAGTCAACCCGTGCTCACGCGAGGAAATTGAATTTCTCGAGCGCATCAATAAGGTTGACCTTGTTCAGAAAAGCATACGCACGCACACAGGAGCCGGCATGGTGGGTATTGAAAAAATCGAAGGTTCCTATTTTAACGTGATGGGATTCCCTATTCACAAAGTATATGAACACTTGGTGCGTTTCTGATTTGGACGCCTGCATTAGGTGAACAGCAACTGTTCCTTCCGGATTGTAAGGGCACACTTAAAATGACCTTCCGGGCATTGACGATATCCATGAATACCACACGGACGGCACGCGAGCTTCTCGGTGGTTTCAATAACAAATGATGTGTCTGACAGAGGACCAAAGCCAAAGGCCACAGAAGTGGAACAATAAATTGCCGTTACAGGCGCATTCATAGCTGAGGCCAGGTGCATAGGCGCTGAGTCATTCACATAATTCATCCTTGCATCCTTCATCAATGCCGCCGACTCAAGCAAGGACAGATTACCAGCCAAATTGACCAGGTTCTTGTTTGAAGAGCTACCCACGAGTTTGTTGCAAAGATCACGGTCGTCTTTCGCTCCCAGGAGGAATACCTTGAAATGCTGTGGAACTACCAACAAAAATTCAATCCATTTGTCGGCCGGAAATTGCTTGGTAAACCAAACCGATGCGGGCGAAATGGTGATGTAGGGCTCATGCTTGAAAGGCTTAACCTTTTCAAACTGCTCGGCCGACGGATACAGTCTGGGCCTACCGCCTCCCTTTCCCACGAGGGATTCTATCAGCAAGGCATTCCGCTCAACTTCATGCCTCCCATCCATCACATGAGGAAATTTCCTTGAGAAAAGGAAAGACAAAGGATTTTTAGCAAAGCCAATGGTCGTTCTTGCTCCGGAGAAGACGGTCATGAGGCCTGTGGTGGCAAATCGTTGGACATTGATCAGGTAATCATAACGACGTCCTCTTATTTTTTGAACAAGCGTAAACAGGCTTCTATATTTTTTCCGCTTGTTAAAGACCAATACCTCTCGCAGGATCGGATGGCCTCCCAGCAACTCTTCATTTCCTTTTCGCACAACAAAGTCTAGCTGACATTCCGGGAATTTCTGATGCAGGGATTCAATTAAAGCGGTAGCCAGAATAACATCTCCAATAAAGGCAGTCTGAACAATCAGGATTGAATGCGGATTTTCCATTTCACTAGGATGGTTGGCCCTTTATTTTGTGCAAATAGTAGCTCATCGCCTTCTCTATGATCTTCATCGCAAGGTCCTTTCCCTGGAAGTCCGGAACGGTAACTACCTTATTCTCAAGTTTCTTATAGCTTTCAAAAAACTCTTTCAATTCTATCGTAAAGTGTGGAGGCAGTTCGCTTACATCATTCAAATGGCCCACGCTGGCATCCTTTTCCGCCACAGCAATAATTTTCTCATCAGCCAACCCCTGGTCAAACATTCGCATCACGCCGATCACGCGTGCAGGCACAAGGCACAGCGGCTGAATGGATACCAGCGATAGAATCATTATGTCCAACGGGTCCATATCTTCGCCCAGAGTCTGAGGGATAAACCCATAATTGGCGGGATAGTACACAGAAGAATATAGCACTCGGTCTAATTTCAGCAGACCCGTTTCTTTGTCCACTTCATACTTGGCGCGCATGCCAGTGGAGATTTCAATAATGCCATTAACAAATTCAGGTGTCTGGCGCCCGACTGGGGCCTCATGCCATGGATGTTTTATCATGGCCCAAAGGTACTAAAGAACCCCGCCGATCCTTGATTCCACCGGTTATCGGGATCAGGATCGGCAGGGGTATTCAACTTTATTTTGAGTCGTCTTTCTTCTCTTCTTTCTTTTTCATCTGCTTGATGGCATCGCCTTCTTTCAAGCGCTTAGATACAGCCAGGAATGGACCTGTCACAACCTCCACAGAGTCAGCGAGTCCGGTGATGATTTCAATGTTATCATAATCACTTATTCCAGTCTTCACCTCTACCATTTTGGCTTTGCCCTTATCATTGATAAAAACAACCACCTTGTCGGTTCTCTTTCCGGGCGCCTTCTTACTAGCGTCATCAGCTCGGTTGCTATTATTGGGCGGGCCACCACCGTTGCCTCCGCTCTGTTGATTAGCCTTATCAGCCTCTTTCTCATCTGGATTGCGTGTGGTGACGGACGCGAGCGGCACAGATAGAACATTCTGTTTCCGGTTAGTCAGCACTTCCACACTGGCGGTCATTCCAGGCCGGAACGGATATTTGTTTCCCTGTTTGATCAAGTCCTCGTACGATGAGCGCAAAATCAAGATCCTCACTTCAAATTCCGTGATAGCATCAGCCGAGGCCTTATCGCGGGCCGTGTTAGCAATGTTTGTCACAAGGCCTTTGAATTGCTTGTCGATACTCTGATAAGAATCTACATCAATGGCAACCGAATCATGAAGATGCACCCTAACAATGTCGTTTTCATTGACATTGACCCTTACTTCCATTTTATTGAGATCTGCAATACGCAGCATCTCCGTTCCGGTCATAGTAGCAGTTCCAACTACGCGTTCTCCTTTCTTCACGGATAGCTTGGAAACAATGCCTCTCATAGGAGCAACCACCAAAGTCTTCCTTACATTTTCACGCGACTCTTTTACGGATGCTTCCGTACTATTGACAATGAACTTAGCAGCTTCAACAGACTGTCTCGAGGAAGACAGATCATTCTTCGCGACTTCATAATTCTGCTTTGCCAGTTGCCAGTCCGCCTCAGAAATAACTTTCTGGCTCCAAAGTTTTTCCTGGCGTTTGTATTCAGCCTCGATTCTTGTAAACTGTGCCTCCGACCGGCTAAGATTCGAGCGGGAAGATTCGAGATTTGCCTTCTGCTGACTTAACGACGCCTCGGTTCTCTCCAACTGACTCAACCACGTATCAGGGCGGATCTTTACCAGCGGCTGTCCTAATTTGACGGAGTCGCCATCTTCGACATTCAGGTCAATGATCTCACCAGAAACTTCCGGTGCGAGCTTAACTTCGATTACTGGCTGTACAGTGCCCGACGCACTCACTTTTTCAACAATGGTAATACGCTTCGCCCTTGCAAATTCTACCTCAATTTCTTTGGTTTTCCCAATCCATCCCATTGATTTGCCGACAAAAAGGAATCCCATAAGGACCACAATTCCTCCTATGAGGATGTACATCATTCGGCTTGACTTCTTTTTCCGCTGTTTTGCCATTCGTTAAAATATTATAAAAGTTAGGGTTAGTACTCAATTGGGTTGCCTTGATAGAAATCAAGAACTTTCTTCTTAAAAATAAAATTGTACTTACCGCGTGTCAAATCAGACTTGGCGCGAAATAAATCATTTTCAGAAATCTGGTATTCGATGATACTTAAAGCGCCTACATCAAAACGCTGCTTATTCATCCGGTAGGCCTCCTCCTGGGCCTTTACTTGCTTAAGGGATGCCGCATAGGACCGGGACGCGGCCAATGCGTCGTTGTAGGCCGTCTCAATACTCTGCCGAAGAGTATTTTGAGTTTCCTGTACCGAAACATCGGCCAATTCTTTATTGATGATGGACCGTTGAACATTCGAACGTGTTGCAAATCCATTCATTATCGGAACCGTCAGTGAGATGGAAAGGGCCTTGAAAATATTATCACCCAGCTGATCCCTGTGCGCATATTTTTCCTGGATGAATTGAGAATTCGGTATCAACGCATATACGTTCTCGTTGCTAGGCAGTGCCACGCCAATGGGTGTGGTGCCAACGGATACGGTACCGTCAGAAACTACCGAGTTACGAGTGCTTATGCTGGATGAATTTGAAGATGCTGACGCATTAAGTGACAACCGCGGGAGATAAGAGCCACGGTTTGCCTTCAAGGCAAGATTGGCGCTCTCCACTTTCAACCTTGCGCTTCTTACTTCAGGCATGGATTCAAGGGCCACCTGGTAGATCGCTTCAGCATTCTTATCCAGCACCAGATCTTCCAACTGAAGGTCCGGTATCTCCACTTGCATCGGCTCTGAGGCAGGAACCTGCATTGCCTGCTTGAGCTGAAGAATAGAAAGAAGAAGAACATTCTCCTGATTGATGGCATTTAGTTCATTCGTGGCAACTTGAGCTTCCTGGTTAAGCTGATTTGAAATAGATAACGCCCCTGCTTCTACCTGTTTCTTGATCCTATCCAATTGCTGTTGACTGGAGTTCAATTGGTATTTGGCATTTTCGAAAAGTTCTTGATTGAAAATCACATTTGTATACAACGTCACTACGCTCAGAATAACATCATTCTTGGCTTTTTGCAAGTCATGGTTCGCTGCAAGTACATCACGCTGATTTTGCTTAAAGGTATTTTGTATCCTCAAGCCATTGAACAATGTCAAGGATGAATTGAGCGAAGGGGAAATCGTAGTAGAATTTCTGTCCACAAAAAGATTCGTTGTGGGGTTCAACGCCCGGCCGTAATTATTGGTATACGAACCGGAAACATTCAGGGACGGCAAGAATGCACCCTTAGACTGCAACAAATTGGCACGGAAGGATTCGACATTATAAGCACTTCGCTTAATCCTGAGGTTATTCTCCAGCGCAATGTCCACACATTCTTTCAAAGTCCATTTCTTTACATCCTGCCCATGGCTAAAAGCCATGCTACTAAAAAACGTAATTACCAGCAGCAAAAATTTTCTCATAGTACTATTCAGATTTGTGGTATATAAATAATTTCCTTTACCCAGTTAAGACTCCTTAAATAGTCCAATGTTACAGCCTTGATGCCCGAATCCATTTCAATCACCAAACAAGCCAAATCGAATTTCCCACGTCTCGAAACCGACATGGTGGCAATATTGCAGTCATCATGTGCGACGACACTCGCGATAAACGCCACACTCCCTTTTACATCCTCCGCCGTGATGATGATTGAATGCAGGTTGGCGCTAAAGTCAGCTTTAAACCCGTTAACTTCAGCTATGTTGATGATACCCCCGCCTTTGCTCTCGCCTAGTACTTCAACGCGCTTGGCAC
>JAYWDR010000045.1:0-2600 GCA_043779735.1 Cyclobacteriaceae bacterium
CTGGCGAAGGCAAAAGGTATTTCCACCGTGGTGGATCCAAAAAAGAGAAACTTTCACAACTACCATAACGTAACGCTTTTCAAGCCAAACCTGAAGGAATTGAGGGAAGGTCTGAAGACAGAAGTTGACCCTAAAGATCCATCATCCGTGCATCTCGCCGTAGAGGAGTTAAAGAAAAGACTGGGCGTGGAGGGAGTGATGCTCACCTTGTCGGAGCAAGGTGTGTTTATCGACTATCAAAATCAAAAAATAAGACTGCCAGCCCATCCGCGGGAGATCGCTGATGTGTCGGGAGCCGGGGATACAGTCATTAGCATTGCCGCACTTTGTGTGGCCCTTCAACTCGGTCCTGAAAAAATTGCAGCCCTTTCCAATTTAGGAGGCGGACTGGTATGCCAGCATGTGGGGGTTGTACCAATTGACAGGGAGGAACTATTGCGCGAAGCGATGGCGATGGAACTTTAGACTATTTTATCCGTCCTTTTAAATGTTTTATCCAAAGCAGGAATCAAGAATTGCATGTGGTGGGTGGATGCTGATCAAATCACTCTTTCCCGTACCCCCTGTGTGGCTTCTTCAACCCTGTTGAAAAACTTGCTCCTCTCTTTCTCTCCCGATGCACTTATCAGGACGGACTTATTGATAAGGTTATTCATGTGGTCTTCTGTCAATTTACAGAATGGAGCATGAGAGGTTTTCAAAAGATTGAAATTACCTGCTGGCCAAAGACTTGCGGATGTGGAGAAGGTAGCCTACAAGAAAGAACCTCATGAGACAGAACCTGTCAAGTAAGGAAGCGTATTCAGTCTTACATTGGATAGCGGTGAAATTATATCCGTAACAAACGGCGTAACAAACGGAAGTATTATCAGCCTCACACTAAAGAATGGTGAAAGAGTCAAGAAAATGGTGATAAATCTAGCCAGCCCTGACAAGATGGGCAGTGATCAAATCTGACGCGACACGGACTTCAATGGAAATTACATATTCAACGCACTGTTTTCAAAGGAGTGGTTTTTAAAGGGCCGCAACTCGATTTCCATTGGAGGAAAAGTGACTACAGCGGGTGCTTTTATCGCATCGATTTTTAGGTTGAATTGAACAGCGGGAAGTTTCCCTCCGGCACAAATCCCCATGAGGGAAAACTTAAGTTATTTTAACAATGAGGAGTGAAAATATTACTTTTGACTGATCTCGGGAAAGAGGAACCAATCTCCATAAATATCAATTCAGCACATCATGAAATATATTAGGCTTTCAATTATCATGCTGGTCCTGGGACTGGCCTCTAAATCATTTGCCCAGGACTACCTGTTATTTAAGGACGGAACAATAAAAAAGTCTGGATCACTGCAACGGACAAAACATATGTGGTTTACCGTAGCGCGGAGGATAACAAGGAGCACCAAACTATTGGCAGCGCCTTGAAAGGTTACACCCGCGGAAACGGTAAATACAAAAGCAAAGCGACCGCCACATTGCATATGGTCGATGGTTCAGTCTATTCCGGAAAAATACTTTTTGCAAACGTTGAGGGGCTATTTCTTTGGAATAAAGATTCAGGGTATCAACCTGGAGAATATCGATTTGTTTCACCCTTTATTGTTGGTGAAAGTATCAGGATGTGCAAGTTGAAAGGTAAATTCAGCAATGGATTTGTGAGTGGATTCATAGTTGGATTTACCACTGGGTTTGTCGCAGGCTTGATTGATGCCTTAAATGGTACAGAGAATCAGCCCTATTGTGCTTTTTGTCCTTTAGGAACTTCCAATAGCACCCCTCCGGCTAATCCAGTTTCAGTTGGACTCACTTACGGAATAGGAGGTGGGCTTATTGGGGGTATGGTCGGAGGTGTAATCAAGTCGAAGAAAACTATAGACCTGAATCAATCAAGGCCATATTCTTCTTTCCTTCAGAAGATACAAAAACAAGCCTTGCTGAAAACAGCCCCGCTGGAAATGGATTCGTTGATGAGCAAGGGTTTGTAGTATTGAAAAAGGAAAGGGTTTTCGTTATCCCCTAATTCTTCTGAAACTGCCTCTCCAACGGCCCATCACGCTCCAAATCCGCAATGATCTGTTTGTCCAACGGACTTTCTTTGATCACGTTGTAGGCATCCCAGAATGGTTTGTTGTACGGCTGGTCCTGATATTGAAGTGCATAGCTGTGCATCTTTTGAGTAATGCGCACACCCTCCCCGGCTTCGGGAAATACATGGTTAATGAGTAGTTGTTGGTGTAGTTCAGTTTCAAAACGAAGTTCATTGGTTTTTGGATCGTACCAATTGACTTTGTAATCCACCGTGAGGTAGTTGAGGAAAAACTTTCCTTGAAAAAGCTTAAAGTCAACGACCCGCTTGATGCCCTCATCCCTTCTCCGAAAGCCACTCTTCATGCCAAGGTCCTCAGACAGGGTGTTCTCGTATTCAATGTGGATGATTCCGTACGTTTTCTTGTCAATGAATATTTTGAGCTGGAAATCCTTCTGCTGAGAAACGACGAAAATTTCATGACCGTTGTAGTACGAATCAGGACCTCGTTCCAAATGGGTGAAGAAAACCTCTTCTGTTGGGAAAAGACGATACCGGACATCGTTGTTGA
>JAYWDR010000046.1:0-2598 GCA_043779735.1 Cyclobacteriaceae bacterium
GTGATTGTCGACGAAGCTTCCAAACGAAACGTACCGGTAATGGTCCATGCTCACGGCGATGAAGGAGCGCGCGCTGCGGTACTGGCCGGAGCCAAAAGCATCGAACACGCTACCTTCTTAAGCGACGAAACGCTTCAACTGATGAAACAAAAAGGAACCTTCCTGGTTCCCACATTCGTCACCATCGAAGATATGACCAAACCTACCGGAGACTATGCAGGTTCTGTGCTGGAGCTTCGTGGCAGATTCATGATGCCCCTGTTGGAGCGTGTGATTAAGAAAGCCCATTCATTGGGACTGAAAATAGCCACGGGTGCCGATACAGATTATGGGCCTACGAGCACCAGCAGGATTTCGATTGAGTGTGAACATTACGTGACGATGGGCATGACTCCATTTGAAGCCATTCAATCCGCCACGACCATCAGCGCCGATTTACTGGGCATCGCCTCGAAGACAGGCAGAATTGCTCCTGGTTACGAAGCCGATCTTGTCATAGTACCAGCCAATCCATTGGAGGACATCCGTGCTTTGCAAGATGCACTAATCGTCATGAGCAATGGTTATGTTGCGTTAAAAAGGTTGCCCTTCGGAAAAGACTGACCTTCTAATTTTTCTGACAGCAAAAATGACAGACCCCTTAGAGGTGCCTGACATTTTCTACATTTGCTGCTCATCTGTTGCAAATGAAGATCAATAAGCACTTCGTAATCGATTTCGACAGTACTTTTACAAAGGTGGAGGCATTTGAAGTCCTGGCCGACATTTCATTAGAGGGTCATCCCGACAAGGAAAACATAAAAAAGCAAGTTGCAGAAATTACCAACCAGGGGATGAATGGAAGTATTTCCTTTCGTGAATCCCTTGAGAAACGGCTGGCGCTGCTGCATGCTGAAAAGAAACACATTCCCGCTCTGGTGAGTCTCTTGAAATCAGAAGTTTCTGAATCCTTTAAAAGGAACAAGGATTTTTTTACCACCTATGCTGATAATATCTACATCATCTCCAATGGCTTTCGCGAATTTATTGAACCAGTAGTCACCGAGTTTGGGATCAAGCCTGAAAACATCCTTGCCAATGAATTTACATTTGACAGTCAGGGCAAAGTGACGGGCTTTGACCGGGAGAATCCTCTTTCAATGAACAATGGAAAATCTGAAAGGCTCAAACTCCTCAATCTGCCTGGCGATGTATATGTGATTGGCGATGGTTACACCGACTACGAGATCAAGCGTTCAGGGCTGGCCAATAAATTCTACGCATTTACAGAAAACGTGGAGCGCGAAAATGTTCTGAATAAGGCAGATCACATCGCTCCGAGCCTGGATGAGTTTCTTTATCTGAATAAACTAAACACCGCTATCTCCTACCCAAAGAATAGAATCAACGTCCTTCTGCTCGAGGGCGTGCACCTGGTGGCAACCCAGCTGTTGAAAGGGGAAGGATTTAATGTTGAAACGTATCCATCCGGACTGGATGAGGAACAATTGTGTGAAAAGGTAAAGCATGTATCCATACTGGGCATCCGTTCCAAGACTCAAATGAGCGCCAAAGTTCTGAATAGCGCCCACCGCTTGATGGCCATAGGCGCATTTTGTATTGGCACAAATCAGATTGATCTTAAAGAAGCAACAAAGAAGGGCATAGCCGTCTTCAACGCCCCCTTCAGCAACACACGGTCAGTCGTCGAATTGGCGATCGCCGAAATGATCATGCTCCTCCGCAACATCCAGGACAAGTCAGCCAAAATGCATAAGGGAAAGTGGGATAAGTCAGCGAAGGGAAGCTATGAGATACGGGGCAAGAAACTGGGGATCGTGGGTTACGGGAATATTGGAGCACAGCTTTCAGTGATCGCGGAGAACCTGGGGATGAAGGTCTGCTATTATGACCGCGAAGAAAAACTCGCGTTAGGCAATGCGACCAAGTGCAGGAGTTTGAAGGAGCTATTAAGAACTTCTGACATAGTGACCCTCCATGTTGATGGCCGTGAAAGCAATAGCAATCTCATCGGCAGCGAGCAATTCGCGTTGATGAAGGAAGGGGTGATTTTCCTCAACCTCAGCCGTGGTCATGTGGTGGATGTAAAGGCGTTGCGAGAGAATATCCTGAACGGGAAAGTTGCCGGTTGCGCGGTAGATGTGTTCCCGGTCGAGCCGATCAGCAATGAGACAGAATTTGTTTCTGACCTTCGCGGCCTGCCGAATACTATACTCACCCCTCATGTCGGCGGCAGCACAGCAGAAGCACAAGAGAATATTGGAAACTTTGTGCCAGACAAACTCATGGACTACATCAATACCGGGAGCACGAGCAACAGCGTGAACTTCCCTAATTTAACATTACCCACACTCGAAAACGCACACCGTCTTATTCATATTCACAACAATGTACCTGGCATATTGGCTAAAATAAACAAGGTATTAGCGGATAATGGAATCAACATCGCAGGTCAATATCTAAAGACCAACGAACAAATTGGTTATGTGATCACAGACATCAACAAGGAATACAACAAGGAAGTGATCAAGGAATTGAGGGCAATTGAGAATACCATCAAGTTCAGGATTCTATACTAGAATTTACTTGGATTCGGTG
>JAYWDR010000047.1:0-7611 GCA_043779735.1 Cyclobacteriaceae bacterium
GTTGCACATTCGGTGCAAAGACCTTCAAAATTTTCCATTCTTGGTAATGGCATCATTTGACTATTGGGTTGTATAGTTTCTTGAACTTCTCCACTTTAGGCCGTATCACATATTGGCAGTAGCCCTGGTTTTGATTTAAGGCATAATAGTTTTGATGGTGAGCTTCTGCCGGATAGAAATTGATCAAGGGACTAATCTCTGTAACAATTTTATTCTTGTAAGCGCCTGATGCCTCCAGTTGCTGCTTGTATTGCTCTAGGGTCTTCTTTTGTTCCTCGTTGTGGTAGAAAACAACAGATCTATATTGCGTTCCATGGTCGGCGCCTTGTTGGTTTAGTGTGGTTGGATCATGCGTGTTCCAAAATATTTGCAAGATTTCCTCATAGGTCACCCTGAGAGGATCGTATGTGACCTGTATAACTTCTGCGTGGCCAGTAAGGCCGCTACAAACCTCGCGATAACCAGGGTTCTTCACCTTTCCGCCAGAATACCCCGAAACCACCTTTGTGATGCCGTTTACCGCAAGGTAGATGGCTTCGGTACACCAAAAGCATCCTCCGCCCAGGGTGGCTTGCAGCTGGTTTGAAGAAATGGTATTCATCGGTTCTACTTATGTTCTTTTGGCAATGGTCTAATACTTCACTCTATTCATGCCAACTATATCCAGCAATTTTCCCGCTGCCTGTTTAACCCATCAAATACCAAAATGGTTTATTGAAAGTAAGGCAAATGTCACCTAGCTAACAAAATAGGCTAATATCGGCTGTAAAAGGACCGGAGCTGGCTTCCGAGGTTTGACTCCAGTTTTCGAATCGACTCCCTGAAAAGTTCTTCATCATTTGGGTAACCTTCCTTTCTCTTGCAAAGGTTTTGTTGATTTGTAGTCAAGGCGCGAATATCACCGCTGTAAATAGCCCAATCATACTGCCAGGTGGCAAAGCCCTCAACAGCCTCGTTCTTGAGCACACCCTGGGTGGCGCCATCGCTGATCGTGATCGTGGCGTGGCTTGACGTGCTCTTGCTCTTATGAAAATAAGTAATCTTGGCTGTAATCTTTTCAAGGATATCCTGCGGTTTTCCGTCTGGTCCTTTCTTTTCGCCCGTTTTAATTTCGCGCGTCAGATTCTCTGCACTCGTTGAAGTGGACGGTTGTGCATCGCCTCTATATCCGTCAAAGATGATTCTCAGGTATTGATGAGGTTGTACAGTGTCTTTTTGTGTGATGGGTTTGAATGAGAGAAACTGGCGTTGTAAGGAATTAACAACTGGTTGAAGACTTCCATAATTGATACGAGACTGATTAATTTCTTCATACGCTACACGGAGCGTGGCGTTGAATTCAGCCTGGGTCATCATCTCGATTGCCTCGCGATAGCCGGGCTCATAGGTACCGGCTTCCTTGAAATTAAAATAAGCCTGCTTTGCATCTTCGCGGGTGTTTTTCATCATAGCATTGACGCCAGCCTGATAGACTTCCTCGGCAGCCTTCTTTTTGGCATCAGCCAATTCATTAAAACGTGTGACGGGTTGTGCAATAATTTTCATGGCGCCCAGAGAAGTTCTGATCTGCTCATTCATGTAATTGACCTGTTCATAGCCTCTCACAGCATTTCGCCACTTCATAGGGTCGTCCGAACTAATGCCATTCTGGATAGTGGCATCAATGTACTGGATCGCCAGAGGGTATCCTTGAGATAGTACAGCTTTTGCTTTCTTGTTTTCGGCACTGCTCCGTAGGCGATTCACCGACTCCAGCACCGCTTCATAATAGTCACCCTTCTTAAGCGCGGCCCGTCCTGAGCTACAAGAATAAATAAGCAGGATAGTAAGGAAAACGAATACAACTTTTAGCATACAGGGTCAAAAACAAAATCAATGCCGTAAATTATGAAGTTGCCTCCACTAGGCAATGAACCTTTCAAGATTATTGTTTTCCAAAGAAGTCGATTAGGATATCATCGATAAGATTCCTCCAGTTGCCCCAGGAGTGTCCTTCGTTGTTTTCGCGGTACTGATAGACACACGCATTGTTTTGAAGAATATCTTTCATTTTCCTCGATCCTTCACTGGCATCGTGAATTAGCCCGCTGGTGAGCGAAACTTTTACCTTCGGACTGTTGGGGTTGTCACACAGGTCATAGATCTGAGGGCGGGTCCAGAACGCCGGTGATTGAATGCCGGCCATACTGATAAGATCAGGCCTTGAGAATGCAAAGTAAGCAGCGGTTAGTCCACCCATAGACGTACCGAGTATTGCCCGATGTGCGGCATCCCTCTGAATCGGATATTTGCCTTCGATGGATGGAATAAATTCGTAAGCGAAAAACCGAAGATATTTTTCGTTCATATTCAACTCTTCCATCCTCCTGTTGTGAGCGCGGTTGATAGGCTCCCGGTGATCAATTAGAACGGCGATAATAGGTTTGATTGATTTATCTGCGATGAGATTGTCCAAGATGGTAGTAATGTTGCCGAGCTCTGGCATCAAGTATTCATTGCCATCAGTCGTATACAATACCGGGAGCTTCCCGAGACTTTCATAGCCAGCCGGCAAGTAGACGCTATACATGATTTGATAGCCCAGAACCTTGCTGGTAAACAAGATGTCTTTCTTTACAACACCGTGGTCAATGCCTGACCGGGGACGAAGCACCGCATCTTCCCTCCACAAGGGCATCCTCAATTCTGAATTTGGACTTCCTCCGCCAACGCCAGACCATTGGTGATGCGGATTTTCCGGATCGAGGCTCCAGGTTGTTTCATCTACGAGGATCTTGTAATCGAGACGCGCATCTTTAGGGAAGGAGCAACGTAAGATCCACAGGTTAGTGTCAGGGATTTTCTTTCCCTTGTTTTGGAAATCTTTGTTATAGCCCCATCCGTTGAAGTCACCCATCCATGCTATAGATTTTGCCTCACCGCGGTACAGAAATGCCACGGAGTCGTCCTTGATGAAGGGTATGCCAATTGCTTTGACAGCATCCCAATTCTTTTCGGTTTCTATGTTGCGAAGTGAGGAGTCAGGATTTGCTGCTGACTTGTAAAACGCCTGGACGGTTTGGGTGAATGATGTGTTTGCCTGGCCACTTGAAGCGCCAACTGCAAAACACATCCATATTGATAAAGTCGATTTCAAGTTGTGCGAATAATACGTTGGCGGTAAAAGTTCAAATGATGATACATTATTTCTTAAGGGGTGCATTGCGAATGGAGGAGTCCCGGACAATAAGCTTAGTCTTCAAGATTTTTGTTTCGGGCTGAGGTTCCTGGTCTTTATCAGCTACCTCTATCTGACGAATGAGAAGCCTTGCGGCCTCCTGACCCATTTCAAAGCCAGGTTGGTCTACGGTGGTGAGGGGAGGATCAATTAAAGAACCCACTGACCAATTGCTAAACCCCACGAGGCCTATATCTTGAGGAATCTTAATCCTTTTTTCCTTAATCGCAATCATTGCCCCAATGGCCATTGGATCATTGTTGGCAAAAATGGCATCTGGTGGTAGTGACATAGCCAGAAGTTTTTTGGTAACCTGATATCCATCCTCTTGATTTCCGGAAGGGCATTCTTGGATGAATGAATCTTTGATTGTCATTTGGTGCTCTAGTAACGCATCCATGTACCCTCGCTTTCGATCTTGACTGATCAGAAGTCCTGGTGCGCCTTCCAAGTGTGCGATTCGTTTGTAACCTTGATCAATCAAGTGCTCTACGGCCTCTTTCGCGCCCACATAATCATCCACGATTACGTTGCTGGTAGAAGGGTTGTTATACATTCGGTCATAAAATACGATGGGAACTCCTTTGGCAATAATTGATTCGATATGCTCAAAGTTCCTTGTCTCTCTTGACAAGGAGATCAGCATTCCATCCACACGGCTATTGAATAGGGCTTTTATATCAGTTTTCTCCCTTTCGTAAGATTCGTTTGAATGGGCAAGTATAACACTGTAGCCGGCCTGGTAGGCAACATCTTCGATACCACTAATGACTGTTGAAAAGAAAAAGTGAACTAACTCAGGAATAATAACTCCCAGGGTATTCGTCTTTTTCTGCCGAAGGTTTAATGCAACAATGTTTGGCTGATAATTTAGCTTCTCAGCCAATGCGTGGACTAGCTTCTTTGTTTCTTTGCTAATGTCGGGATGGTCTTTCAGGGCCCTAGATACCGTAGACGGCGATATTCCAAGTTCGCGCGCAATATCTTTGATGGTAACCTGACTAAATTTCATCTTCTGGTTCGGGAATGATTGAAGTAATTCTTCATCAAACTAGATGTACTCAGAATGTAAGTAAGGGATTGCAAATTTGATTTCATTAAGATTAGACGGATTTTTTACCAAAAAGGAGGGAGTTGATCTTAATTTTAAATAAAGGGCATCTTTAAAAACTCCGCTTGACCTTCTCCAGGAGGAGCAGGATAAAGTGATCAAAGGCCAGGTTTTAGAGATGCTCTTAAACCTATCTATGGAAAAGTCAATAGACACGATTATTAGACTTGTATCCTTTCCAATCAGGCTCGTCATGATCAGCGAATTGAATATAGAGAACATATGAGCACTGGAGGACAACTTTATCGGTTTGGTATCTTCAGATGTCATATGTTTGGGGATCGATATAAAACTTCGATTGCAGAATCAATACCGTGCAGCAAATTTCCGTCCTTGATATTGCCAAACGCCTGGAGCAAAACCCTTTGTTAACGCCAAGGGATCTCAAGCCAAGCAGTCTGGCCATGACTATCGAATGCCTGCTCAACCCGGGAGTATTCACGTTTGACAACAAAACCTGGCTTTTGCTGCGAGTGGCTGAAAGGCCCAGACAAACGGAGGGTTATGTTAGCTTTCCCATCTACAACGAGAAGGGAGAAATTGAAATTCTCAGGTTCGACAAAACAGACTTAGATCTTGACTTCGCTGATCCACGCATCATTCGCTATAAAACAAAGGAGTATCTGACAACTCTATCTCATCTCAGGCTGGTTTGCAGTGAAGATGGCAAATCATTTTACGAGCCTCTAAACTACCGTCCCATTTTCGGAAACGATGCATTGGAAGCCTATGGTATTGAAGATTGTCGTGTGACGGAAATAGCCGGGACTTACCATCTCACATACACGATGGTATCGAATGTGGGAGTAGGCGTTGGACTGATCCAAACCAGGGATTGGAAAAACTTTGACCGGAAAGGGATGATTTTCCCCCCCCACAATAAGGACTGTGCCATTTTCAGTGAAAAGATCAACGGTAAGTATTACGCGTTGCACCGTCCGAGCAGCTCGCAGTTGGGTGGCAATTATATATGGCTGGCTGAATCTCCTGATCTCCTGCATTGGGGAAATCATAAATGCCTTGCTACAACACGCCCTACGATGTGGGATTGCGCACGCGTTGGCGCAGGCGCCGCCCCTATCAAAACGTCGAAAGGTTGGCTTGAAATCTACCATGGTGCCAACGCCAATCACCGCTATTGCCTGGGCGCTTTGTTGCTTGACCTCCATGATCCTTCAAAAGTTCTTGCCCGAAGTGAACATCCGATCATGGAACCATCGGCTCCATATGAATTGACGGGTTTCTTCGGCAACGTGGTGTTTACTAACGGCCATAGTGTAGAAGGTGACAGGCTGCGCATGTATTACGGGGCCAGCGATGAAGTGATCTGTGGCGCTGAATTCTCGATAAATGAAATCCTCAACACGCTCCCAATCTAAGCATGACAATCGCCGCCCTACTTAAGAAGCCCCGCGAGGAGTACAGCTATTTTCTCGAAATGCCACGCACCATGCGGGTGCTGCTCATGACAAACATGATCTATGCATTTGCCCTTCCGGTGATTGACATATTCGTAGGTGCCTACATCATGCGCAGCTCCAATGACCCACGAATTGTCGCTATCTATCAGCTTTCCGTTTATACCGGAATACCGGTTACGTTCTGGGTTAATGGATTCCTCCTACGTCGTATTAGGATTGCTAACCTGTACAGCTTTGGAATGCTGTTGAGCGGACTCTCGATGCTTGTGATGATGAGCATGGAGAACCTTTCTGTCATGGGTGTGGGCATCGCCGGTCTCCTGATGGGTTGCTCCTTTGGATTCTTCTGGGCCAATCGCGATTTCCTCACACTTAACAATACCGACGATTCAACACGCAATTACTATTACGGACTGGAGACGTTTTTCTACACGATAACCTACATAATAGTGCCCATATCGGTCGGTTGGTTCCTCGCCAATACAGACACCCATGGGTGGTTTGGTGGAAACATCAACATCGCCTATCAACTTGTTACCGGCGCTGTTTTTTTACTCACCATAGTTTCGAGCGTTGTCATCCACCAGGAGAGTTTCAAGAATCCGCTGCAAAATGAATTCTTCTTTCTCAGATTTCACGCCTTGTGGAGAAAAATGTTGGTACTGGCAGGATTGAAGGGCCTGGCACAAGGCTATCTCGTTACGGCCCCGGCCATTCTAATCATGCGCCTGGTTGGCAATGAAGGGTCTGTCGGTTTAGTACAAGGTATCAGTGGGGTGGGCACTGCAGTGATGCTCTACCTCCTTGGACGCACCACAAAACCCACGGACCGCATTTATATTTTCTCCGCGGGGTTAACCGTCTTTCTGGCAGGCACCCTGGTAAATGGAATTCTGTATTCCGCGATTGGGGTGATGGTGTTTGTGCTGTGCAAGGTGCTCTTTGCTCCACTGCACGACATCGCCTACTTCCCTACCCAAATGCGTGTGATTGATGTTGTTTCAAAAATTGAAAACAGGAACGAGTTTGCCTACATCTTCAACCACGAATTTGGGCTTTACATCGGTCGTTTCCTGGGCCTGGGGCTTTTTATCTACCTGGACACCTACGTATCCGAAAGCTTCGCCTTAAAATATGCGTTGATCATCATCGGCATTATTCAACTATTCTCCATCCCAATGGCCAGGCATATCATCAAGGGATGTGACAAACTCAGCAAGCCATGAACGAACGTCAAATGATCCATACTGATTTTCAAGCGGGCTTCACACGAGCCACGTCCCCCCTCCTCGCCCCGAATTTCATGTTCATGGTATTCCTCTTCACCACGGCAATCCTCTCCGGCTGCGGGCAATCGGAGCAATCAAAACAGGTTGTCATTGACCGCATCGCTATCATGCCAAACCTGCCGGAACCTTTCAAGATGATGGATTGGTCTGAACAAGCTCACCATTATGATCAATATGTCTTTAATCATGACCTGAAGGGCGAAAACATGCCCTTTATCTGGCTCGACAGCGCGAAACGAAATACCCCGCAAAACACATTCGGACTTTACACAGTCATCGGAGATGTACGTCAGGGACCCAAGGGAAGCAAGGAATTTCATGAAGCACTTTGTACCATGGGTTCACTTCTTGGTGCGGGTTTAGTCGGTATCGACAAGACCAATCAAAATGGTTTCAACTATGTGAAGATGACGCAGAATTATTTCAATTCTGCCAATGGTTGGAATATCATGATGAACAACACCAACCCCAGCGTCATGCTACTGGGTGGAGGTTATGGCCGCGATTGGTGGTACGATGTTTTTCCAAATGTATTGTACTACGGTCTTTGCGATCTGTTTCCACACGTAACAC
>JAYWDR010000048.1:0-7604 GCA_043779735.1 Cyclobacteriaceae bacterium
TCGTGCAGCCTGGCAAACGACTTTCCTGGCAATATCACCACCGTAGGGCGGAGATATGGCGCGTGTTATCAGGGAACGTGGTAGTTGTAACCAGCCATACGGATGCCGAAGGAGAAAGGGTTGAATTGTCAGAAGGGGAATTGATCCGCCTCGCCCAGGGCCAGCGCCATCGCCTGGTGGGTTTGAATGACTGGGGTATCGTAGCCGAAATCTGGCAACATACCGATGTCGATCATCCTTCCGACGAGGAGGATATCATCCGCCTGCAAGACGATTTCGGCAGATAAAATTGAGATGGGTATAGTCAGTTCCATTGAGGCAGGCTGAGAGTAAATTCATTACTAAAATCTCAATTTCAAAATATACTATTATTTACTCAAAGCCTGCGATTTACGGGTCTTTACCTGATCGAGAATAAAGGCCCCGACGGCTCTCCCTTCTTTCACTCCATTTTCGACTGCAGGTCGGTAATGTATCCCTCCATACAGCCTGCTAATTGCCGCCTCTTCGGAGGCCTCATAAAAGGATTTGAAACTGCGGGCGGTAAGTCCAAATTCCGTTTCTGTTGAATCGGTGTAAGCGAAAGTATCACCAAAAAGACTCGTCAGTGCCGTAGCCGCCGAGGCAGAAATAACGCTGTGACCGGAGGTGTATTCCGGAAATGGTGGAGTTTGCAATATGGGTACCCAATTCTCATCTATATATTGATTAATGTAGCTCTCAGGACGGATGAGCCGGCTCCGGTATTTTTCATCCCAACAACTGATAAAGGCATCTGCCAGCGAGAGGGCTACCCGTACGTAAGCTTCCGCAGAATGAACGAAATCAGCATTGGATTGTGAGCAGGCAACCCGCGTTATGTTCATCCAATGACCCCCCGGGGAAATTTTCTTCGTGGCAAACATGACATGACCTTTCACATTCAACACAAACGGATTACAATCCCAAAAACTGGCAATATTTTGTTGCTCCCCGGTCAGGTTCAATCCTGCCTGATACACTTCGAAGGCCTCCTTATAAAATTGACTTGTCTTATTGACAGAAAATGGTGTAGCTGGTGTCGGTTTGAATTGGGTGGCCGAATCAATGGCAAAGGTCCTGATCTTGTTCCAGTGTGGTTCTATGGCATCCATGTAACCGGGTGGTGTTGGCTTCCACGAAGCAGCATCACTTTGTATTGAATACTTCGGAAAGGATCGTGTCTGCTTGTAGTTGTCTTTCGATGACCAGGCAAGGACGTGATCAGCCACTTTGTTTCCGTAGTCAATTGAGTTTTCAAAGACTTCTTCGGGAATTCCGGTTTCTTTAAATTCCGTCATCATCTTTTGGTAGAATTCTTCTACTTTATCTTCTGAGAAAACAAGCGCCTTTCCAACCCTCAAGGCCGCCTGAACTGAAGCTAGAGGGTAGCAGTATTTTTTGGTGGCATCCGGTTTTGGCAATGAATCCAGACCGTGAAGCTGACCGGCCAGCGTTACAAAATTCGGGTCTGCTTGACGGGCAGCTTCATAGGCGGCGACGGTGGTGTAGGCATAAATCCGGCTTGCTACCGGAGGAGAAAAAATATCATGAACCATCCTATCCGTAATCACCTTGATGGACCGATGAAGGAATTCCGGGTCGCTGACTTTTGATTGGTAGTCTTTTGTCCCCGTTGAGCACCCTGCCAGAAGCAAAAAAACGGTTGCCAATCCTACCCTGCATTTCATCCTTAAAAATAAAACAAAAACAAAGATGACTTGTCAGAATGGACAGTTTATTTTACCCGCTCCCCAACCTATTCCATCTGTGGAATTACGATCAGCGAAGCGACAAACATGATTTTACATTCGATGTGAAGCGTAAGCACATTATTTTTGATATAAAATTTTGTTACCCGAATGCGTTGTTGTATTTTTTGATGTCGTTATTTACGTATTAGCCTAACCAAGTTAAATTAAGCTTTTATGAATTCATATGTGGCAGAATTCTTCGGTACTATGCTGTTGATAGTCCTGGGTGATGGTGTCGTTGCAGGAGTGATTCTTAAAGGAACTAAATCTGAAAACGCAGGATGGCTTGCCATTGTGATTGGCTGGGCGCTCGCCGTAACCCTTGCGATTTATGCAGTGGGTAATATCAGCGGTGCACATTTTAATCCCGCAGTCACATTGGCCTTTGCCGTCCGGGGTGAATTTCCATGGAGTGACGTGGTCGGGTATATGGCTTCCCAAATGGCTGGGGCATTTGTCGGTGGTGTGATTGTTTGGCTACATTATCTCCCTCATTGGAAGCGCACCGACGATCAGGCAACCAAGCTCGCGGTTTTTTGTACAGGCCCTGCTGTCAGGCATACATTTTCAAATCTTGTCAGTGAGATTATCGGCACTGCGGTGCTTGTACTAGGGCTATTGTTCATTGGCACAAATGAGTTCACCCAAGGCTTGAAACCTTTGGTGGTAGGACTCTTGATTGTAGCCATCGGGCTGAGCCTGGGAGGCACTACAGGTTTTGCTATTAACCCCGCGCGTGACCTTGGGCCTCGTATCGCTCATGCCATTCTTCCAATTTTTGGCAAAGGGCCGTCCAACTGGGGTTATGCCTGGATCCCCATCCTAGGCCCTTTAATAGGTGGATTGCTTGGCGCGTATGTCTACCAACTTTTGTTCTGATAAAGGATGGCTTCAAAATATATCATTGCGCTGGATCAAGGAACTACGAGTTCTCGTGCTGTGCTTTTTGACGAGCAGGGCCAAATCAAGGGTACAGCCCAGCAGGAGTTCCGACAGATTTTTCCTCAATCAGGCTGGGTTGAACATGACCCGGAAGAGATATGGAATACACAGCGTGATGTGCTGCTGAAAGTAATACAAACCAATAGCATAAACCCAGCTTCTATAGCCGCAATTGGCATCACCAACCAGCGGGAAACTACAGTGATATGGGATCGCAAGACTGGTGAGGCGGTGTACAATGCAATTGTATGGCAAGACAAGCGCACAGCACCGATTTGTGAGGAATTGAAAGCCAAAGGACTCGCTGATCACGTACGCAACACGACAGGCCTTGTGATAGATTCCTATTTTTCAGCCACGAAGATCAAATGGATTCTGGACAATGTGTCGGGTATTAAAACCAGAGCACAAAAAGGTGAACTGGCGTTCGGCACCATTGATACCTGGCTTATCTGGAAATTAACGGCTGGAAAAGTTCACGCTACCGATTATTCCAACGCTTCCCGAACTATGTTGTACAATATTCGTGAGCTTACGTGGGACGGGAAAATGCTCAAGGAATTATCGGTGCCATCTTCCTTGCTACCGGAGGTTAGGCCATCGGCGGGCAATTTTGGCTCTTGGTCATTAAATGGTGTGGAAATTCCCATAGCCGGTGTGGCAGGTGATCAACAGGCTGCTCTCTTTGGTCAAGCCTGCTTTGAACCTGGAATGGCCAAAAATACATATGGTACCGGATGCTTTATGCTAATGAATACAGGCAACCGGATTCAGTTTTCAAAGAATGGTTTGATAACAACCATTGCGTGGGGCCTCGAAGGCAACGTAGAATACGCCCTGGAGGGCAGTGTGTTTATTGCTGGCGCTGCGGTTCAGTGGCTTCGTGACAGTATGCACATGATCGATCAATCAAAAGATTCTGAATACTTTGCTACGAAGGCGCTTGGTTCCAATGAAGTCTACGTTGTCCCTGCTTTCGCAGGACTGGGCGCTCCGTACTGGGATATGTACGCCCGAGGAGCAATCTTTGGCCTGACACGCGATACCGGCAAGGACCATATTATCAAGGCAACCCTGGAGTCCCTGGCATTCCAGACCAAAGATATACTTAATGCTATGCAGGAAGATGCCGGATTGAAATTGGCAAGCCTCAAAGTTGATGGCGGTGCCTGCGCAAACAATGTCTTAATGCAATTTCAGTCGGATATCCTTGACACGAAGGTTGAACGGCCTGAAGTAATTGAATCTACTGCCTTGGGGGCAGCTTACCTGGCCGGGATTCAGATTGGGCTTTGGAAGAAAAATGACATCATCAAGAACAGGAAAATCCAAAGAGAGTTTGTTCCAAACATGGAGGAGCAAACCCGCGCCAGACTTTATAAAGGGTGGCTGAAGGCAATTGAGAGAACAAAGGGCTGGCTAGAGTAAGATTCATTTTGTTCCATGTCTTTGTACTTCCTCGGTTAGGATATATTTGCACTTCAATTCCAGTACACTTTGAGCTTCTCAGTATTATCCAGGAAAGACATTAAATCTGTACTTGCGTCAGAGTCCTTTGACGTACTGGTTATAGGAGGGGGCATCACCGGGACGGGCATTGCGTTGGATGCTGCATCCCGCGGACTAAAAACTGCCCTGGTTGAAAAAAATGATTTTGCATTCGGCACCAGCAGCCGATCAACCAAGTTGATTCATGGAGGCTTACGGTACCTTAAGCAACTTGAGTTTGCCCTCGTAAAGGAGGTGGGAAGTGAACGTGCTATTGTTCACCGTCTTGCACCTCATCTGGTGGTACCGGAAAAAATGTTACTGCCTTTATACGAGCAGCGTGGGCTTGGATATTGGCTCGCTTCCATTGGCCTTAAGATATACGACTTGCTGGCAGGGGTAAAGACAGAAGACCAAAGGAAAATGCTGACCAAGCCACAAACTATTACTTGTGAACCTTTACTAAAGGCTGATGACATCAAAGGGGGCGCGATCTATGCCGAGTATCGCACCGATGATGCACGCCTCACCATTGAGATTGCCAAAGCAGCGCACGCGAAAGGCGCAGTCCTACTCAACTATCTACAGGCGACTGAATTTGAATATTCAAATGGACAGGTTCATGCCGTCAAATTGAAAGATATGATTGACGATGCACAGTTTTCCATCAGGGTGAGGAGTGTGGTAAATGCGGCAGGACCCTGGGTGGATGATCTTCGAGACATCAACCAGTCAAAAGACACAAAATATCTACACCTTACCAAGGGTGCGCATATTGTAGTGCCGTTTCATAGGCTTCCAGTGAGGCAGGCGATATATTTTGATGTGCCTGATGGCCGAATGATTTTCGCTATCCCTCGTGGCCGAGTTACCTATGTCGGGACCACTGACACTGATTACAAAGGAAATAAGGATGCTGTCTTCGCTACAACAGAGGACGCTCGGTACCTGATTGAGGCTGTCAATGCGACTTTTCCTTCTGTTCACCTTACCCTGCCTGACATTGAATCCAGTTGGGCTGGACTTCGTCCCCTAATTCATGAAGAAGGAAAGTCTGCTTCAGAGCTCTCGCGAAAGGACGAGATATTCGAATCATCATCCGGACTGATTTCAATTGCCGGTGGTAAGTTAACGGGATATCGAAAAATGGCCGAACGCGTTGTTGACCTGCTGTTGAAGAGGAAATTTGCAGACCGTATGTTACCTCTTTGTACTACTGACACAATTTTACTGGCAGGAGCAGGATTGAGGAGCGTGCAAGAAGTGAGAGAATACAGTAATGAAATAGCGGCAAGGGTAGAATCACTTGGATTAAAGGGTGATCACGCCACCTATTTGGTACACCTTTACGGAAAGCAGGCCGATGCGATCATTGATTATGCAACTCAGCATGCTGAAATTGATCCCGAGATTTGTCTGGCAAAGGCCGAATTGTGGTTTGCACTTCATCATGAAATGGTGGTTCATGTAACAGACTTTTTGGTGAGGAGAACGGGGCTTGTGTATTTCAATATTCACAGGCTGCAGAAGATAAAGGAGCCAATCTTACAGGCCATGGCGTGTACCTTAGCCTGGGACAATCTCAAAGTATCTCTGGAACGTGAGGAGATCGACCATATGATCAACCAAACATTGCTGTTTAGAGGTTGATACTATAATAAGAGGGTTTCTTGGCTGAGTTGTTTATATTTTGTCATCGCAACACAAAGTTTAGAAACTCACTCAATTGAAGGGAGGATTCGTCCTCCTTTCTTTCAACCTTCTGTGTTGCACTTAGTACTTGAACTTAGATATTAATCTATGAGTGAATTGAGGAACTATTTGTGGGGCATTGATTTGGGAGGCACAAAGATTGAAGGCGTTGTGCTGGGAAGTGAAGGGCTTCATGACGTCCTTTTTCGCGACCGTGTGCCAACAAATGAAAGCAAGGGCTACGAACATATTCTTCAGCAGATCAACAGGCTCGTACGCATGATGGAGCAAGAGATGGGCTATCGATGTGATGCATTAGGCATCGGTACCCCGGGCACACTGGATCCTGCTTTTGGCACTATGAAAGGGTGTAATTCCGAATGTATCAATGGTCGGCCGTTGAAGGAGGACCTTGAGAGGGTATTGGGAATGAAGGTAGCGATCGAAAATGATGCAAATTGTTTCGCGTTAGCGGAGACCAGGATGGGAGTAGTAAAACAGAAATTCCCGAAGGCCTCAGTCGTGTTTGGTGTGATCATGGGTACGGGTGTTGGAGGCGGATTGGTTGTCGATGGGAAACTCATCCATGGGCTCCATGGTATTGGAGGTGAATGGGGTCATAATTATCTGGATGATTCTGGTGGCCTCTGTTATTGTGGCAAGAGCGGATGTGTAGAAAAGGTCTTGTCAGGACCATCACTGGAAAAATTCTATCTATCAATTACCGGTCAACAGAGGGACTTGAAAGAAATTTATGCATTGTATAAGTCCGGGGACAAGGCAAGTGCCGAAACCATTCAAAGGATGTCTTACTTTTTTGGTAAAGCCATTAGCGTCGTAATCAATATTATTGATCCACACGTGATAGTGATTGGCGGCGGTGTAGGCAACATCGATGAAATATATACGGATGGAATTAGGTCGACAAGAGACTTCATATTCAACAGTCGCATCCTGAACACACCCATTGTGAGGCCGGTGTTAGGAGATAGTGCAGGTGTGTTTGGTGCCGCACATTTAACGCATTGACTGGAAAGAATCTGCCGCTGAAACACATTCGCTTACTGGTAGCGGATAGTTTGATTCAATATAATTGAAACTAAACCCGCTGCGTTTGGCAATGGATACAACGTTTCTGCGCCGCAGGGAAATCGTTTGCGGTATTTAAGTTCCACCGGGAAACTAAAAGGTCATCGAAGTCGGCTATATTCGCCAAAAATAGAACTGGTTTGGTAATAAAGGCTTGCATTTTTGACTTGGACGGAGTGATTGTAGATACCACCCGCTATCATTTTCTGTGCTGGCAGCGACTTTCTAAAGAGCTCGGTATACACTTCACAGCAGAGGACAATGAACGGCTTAAAGGCGTCAGTCGAATGCGCTCGTTAGACATTGTTTTGGAAATAGGTGGTATTTCCCTGGATGAAATAACCAAAGCTGCACTGGCAAAAAAAAAGAATGATTGGTTTGTTGACTATGTCAATAGTATGAAGCCCGAAGAAATTTTTTCGGGTGTGAAGGAACTCCTCGTTAAATTAAGAAAAAGGGGTCTGAAGGTCGGCTTGGCTTCCAGCAGCAAGAATGCAAAGACAGTTATTAAGCGCATTAAGATCGGCAACGAGTTTGATGCGATTGTTGATGGAACCATGATAACCAATAGCAAGCCTGATCCTGAGATATTTCTATTGACTGCCTCCTTGCTGCATACTT
>JAYWDR010000049.1:0-2589 GCA_043779735.1 Cyclobacteriaceae bacterium
AGCATAGAACGCATTGGTTATCAGGTTGAGGATCACCCGCCCGATATCCTGCGGGATGACATTGATGCTGCCAAGGTTGGGATCAAAGTCAGTTTTCATGGTCGCATTGAATGATTTATCCTTTGCCCTCAAACCATGATAGGCCAATCTGAGGTATTCATCTGCCAGGGCATTGATGTCGGTGGGTTCTTTCACCCCGCTGCTGCTGCGGCTGTGCTGGAGCATGCCTTTGACGATGGCGGCGGCGCGTTTGCCATGGTGATTGATTTTTTGTTCGTTGTCTTTAATGTTGTCTGAAATGGAAATCGCCGCATCCTGGTTACCCGATTTCAATTCCTGCTGCATTTCATCAATCAGTTCGGTATTGACTTCCGAAAAATTGTTGACGAAGTTCAACGGGTTCTGGATCTCGTGGGCGATGCCGGCAGTGAGTTCGCCGAGGGAGGCCATCTTCTCGGATTGGATGAGCTGGGACTGGGTGGATTCCAGATGTTCTATCGTGCCTTTTAGCTCATTTGTTCTTTCTTTCACTTTGGTCTCCAATTTTTCCTTTTCGCTGCGTAGGTTTCGCTCACGCCATTTGATAAAAACTCTAAAGGAACCAAAGAACGTAAATAAATATATAGAGTATGCCCACCAGGTTCTGTAAAAAGGAGGTAGTACTTTGACGGAATAGCTTGTTTCACTCCACACGCCATGGGGGTTTAAGGCCTTCAACCTGAAAGTGTATGTGCCTTCACTGATATTTCCAAAACTCGCGTTGGTTTTATCGCTAAGCGGACTCCAGTCCTTGTCATAGCCTTCGAGCTTGTATTGGTATTTGATCTGATTCTCAAAAGCAGGTGCTATGGCGACAAATTCAAAGCTAACATTGTTCTTTTGATAAGGCAGTGTGAGATTTTTGGGTATGGGATAAAAACGGCTGATACTGTCAAATCCAATATCATGGTATTTATCAACCATGTCCGCTATTTCCTGTTCTGACAATGTCTTGCCAAAAGTCGTAATCATTTCGTTGAGAGTAGCCAGGCTGTCGCGGCTCTTGTCTGGCTTCTGGTTAGCCTTCAATAGACTCCAGCAAATATTCTCGTTGTTGATGGAAACACCTTTCAGCTGGAGATGGAATGGGCTGGTGTTGCGGATGAGGTGATTATAGTCAAGGCGGATCAGTTTCCCGTCACTTGAACCTGCCCATATAACCGCGTTTTTGTCAATAAAAAGGGAAAAATTGAAAGAAAAATCATTTATTTCATATCCCGTCTTGCGATTGAGGTTTTCGAAGAGGATGGTGTCTCGATAAGCGGCCGTTTGGTCGTCTGTTTTCAGAACCGACAAACCCAAATTGGTGCCGAACCAAATGCGATGGTTAGTGGTATCTTCTCTCATGACAAAGATCGTATTGTCTGCAATACCTTGCTTGGTAGTAAACGTTGTTAGGTAGTCATCATGAAATTTGCTTGCGCCACTGCCGTAGAAGCCAAACCAGATATTTCCTGTCGCATCTTCCATGAGACCCGGAATTTCACTTAAGAGCAGGCCGTTCGTCATGGTATAATTGGTAAAATGCGTGCCGTCAAACTGACTGACACCCTCGCCACTAAACCAGATATTGCCATTTCTGTCCTGAACTACACTTACTATGTTTTCATTGACCAATCCCTGTGCCGTGGAGTACCTGGCAAAACTCTTTCCATCATATTTACTCACACCACCAAAGCTTGTAAGCCACAAGTTTCCAAATTTATCTTCAAGCATATTCCATATCTTCGTATTTGGAATTCCCTGGTCAGTGGAATAGTTGATAAAGGTACTTCCATCAAATTTGCTGACTGTAGCTTTACCGCCAAACCAGATATTTCCCGCTTTATCCTGAAGCATGCTGTAAACACTGTTATTGGCAAGACCTTCTTCCATGGTATAGTTGCTGAACGTATTCCCATCATATTTACTAACGCCACCCCCGTCCGTACCGAACCAAAAGTTGCCGGATTTATCCTGGATGATACTTTTAACGAGATTACCTGTCAGCCCCAGTGTTGTGGTGTATTTGGTCAGACTATTGCGATTGTATTTGCAGACTCCGCCGGTTTCGGTTCCAAACCAAATATTTCCGATTTGATCTTCGGTTATGCTGGTGATACTGTTATCTGACAGTCCGTGGAGTTTGGTGTAATTGGTAAAGACTCCAGGCCTTCCATTTTCCGAAGATTCATATTTACTGATACCATTGCCCGTTCCAAACCACAGAGTGCCACTCACATCTGCTTTGATAATTCTAACCCAATTACTGATCAATCCCTGGTCGGTCGTGTAGCTGGTAAACTTATTCCCATCATATTTGCTTACCCCCTCGGTTGTGCCAAACCAGAGATTTCCAAAAGTATCTTCTTCAATGCTGCGAATCCTGTCCCTGATTAATCCATGGTCTTTTGTGTAATTAATGAAATGAATGCCATCATATTTGCTTGCCCCTCCCTCTGTGCCAAACCATAGATTGCCTGATTTATCTTCTTTGATACTGGTCACGGTGTTGTCAATCAAACCATCAGCAACTGTCAATGTGGTTATTTTGCCGGTAAGTGGTTCATA
>JAYWDR010000050.1:0-2586 GCA_043779735.1 Cyclobacteriaceae bacterium
GGCGAGACGCAGGCATATTTTCAGGAGATGATGGACTTTGTTGAGCGTTCCCGATTTGACAGGCTTGGGGTGTTCGCCTATTCCCATGAAGAAAATACACATTCCCATTCTATGGCTGACGACATTCCCGCCAGCGTGAAGCAGGAAAGGGTTGATACCATTATGGATTTACAGGAAGGAATTTCATTACAACTGAATCAACAAAAAATCGGAAAAACCCTAAAAGTATTGATCGATCGGAAAGAAGGAACCGAATTTATCGGGCGGACCGAGTTCGATTCCCCGGAAGTAGACAATGAAGTAATCATTAAATCCAAGAACTACCTGCGATTGGGCGATTTTGTATCTGTAAAAATTAATGCTGCTACAGAATTTGACATCACCGGAGAGGTAGTATCGGGTAAATAATTCTGTAAACCTTACTGAAAAATTACCGTTATTCGATCTATGCTTTTTACCCAATCTTGTTGTTGTTGATATGCCTCTTCAGAAAATTCCATTCCGGAACACACACGCCTTTTCTGAGTTTTTTCTGAAGTACATTGAACATGACCTTTCACTTCAGCCTTTCTATTCAAAATTTCCGGAAATTTCCAATTTCAAAGAAACCATCAGTGAGAAATCAAAGTCCTTTCCTGAGTCTTCCAGAAAAGTATTGGTGAAATCACTGGAACTGCAATACAAGAATATATCAACTCCTCCCGGCGCCGTCAAATCAAGTATTCAGTCCCTGCTGCAGAAAAATACTTTCACCGTCACCACCGGGCATCAGCTCAGCATTTTCACGGGACCGCTTTACTTTATTTATAAAATTGTTACTGTCATCAATGCCTGTAAAAAACTCAAAGCTCAATACCCTGAATACAACTTTGTGCCCGTATACTGGATGGCCTCGGAAGATCATGACTACGAAGAAATAAAGTCTTTTCGCCTCTATGAAAAAGAATATACCTGGGAGACTCTCCAGCAGGGCGCTGTGGGACGGTTTCATACAAAAGATTTTGAAAAACTTTTTTCGCAACTTCCCGGGAATGTATCCATTTTCAAAGAAGCTTACCTGAAAAGTAGTTCATTGAGTGATGCAGTCCGCATCTATGTGAATGCATTATTTGGTGAGGAAGGACTCGTGGTCATAGATGCTGATGATCATGAACTTAAAAAACTGTTTCACCCTGTAATCAGCCAGGATTTATTTTCGGGTGTACCCAACAAACTGGTAAAAGAAACCAACATAAATCTGGAGACACTTGGGTTTCATCCCCAGGTACACCCCCGTGAAGTCAATCTTTTTTATCTGGATAAAAATATCCGGAGCCGGTTGGAGAGAAATGAGACAAGTTATCAGGTCGTTGATACGGATTTGAAATTCACTAAAAAAGAAATTGAAAAACTAATCGACGAGGAACCAGAAAAATTCAGTCCTAATGTAATCCTCCGTCCTCTTTATCAGGAAATGATTTTACCCAACCTGGCCTATGTGGGTGGGCCAGCAGAGTTGGTTTACTGGCTCCAGCTGAAAAGCATGTTTATGCATTTTCAGGTGCCATTCCCCGTGTTGCTCCCAAGGAATTTTGCGTTGATCATTGACACGCCGACCCAACGTAAACTTGCCAAAACGGGACTGGAAACATTGCATTTCTTTGAAGAAAAAAACTATCTCTTCAATAATTGGGTGTCAAAATATTCCATGCACGATCTTTCGCTGGGTGGTACACTCAAGGTACTGGAACAACAACTCAATGAAATCCGGGAGCGTTGCGCTAAAATTGACCCATCGCTCACACAAATGGTAATTGCCGAAGGGAAAAAGATGCAGCACGCACTGGAAAAAATTGAGAAAAAAATGCTCCGGGCAGAAAAACGACTTCAGTCTGACAAACTTCGTCAAATAGAAGCCGTCAAGGAAACCCTATTCCCTAACGGTGGTTTACAAGAACGGACTGATAATTTTCTCAATTTCTATCAGAAAGATCCTGACTTTATCCGGAAGCTACTTTCGGCATTTGATCCATTTGAATTTCAGATGAATGTGATTAGCAACCATGACTAAGCAAGAACTCCGGAAAATTTACCTGGACAAAAGAAAAAATCTTTCAGCTACGGTGTGCGCACAGGACAGTCGTCAGCTTTTCAACCTTTTCTTTTCTTATTTTGATCTCTCCTTTGTAAAAGTCCTTCACACTTACTTGCCGATCGAAAAAAATCATGAGCCCGATACCTGGATTATGGTGGACAGGATTCGCCGAGAGTTTCCGCACGTTCGTCTTTCCATTCCAAGGACAAACACCGATGGTACAATTGAACATTTCTATTTTGAAGGACTGCACCAGCTACAGCCCAACCGTTGGGGGATTCAGGAACCCAAACAAGGTGTACCAACCCCCGCTGAAAAAATTGACGTGGTAATAATCCCCTTACTGATTGTAGATAAGGCCGGGCACCGGGTAGGTTATGGCAAAGGATATTATGATCGCTTCCTGAAAACATGCAGGAGTGATTGCAAAAAAATTGGATTATCTTTTTTTGAGTTGGTCGAAAGAATTGACGATGTTGACGACCAGGACGTCAGTTTAAATGCCTGCATTA
>JAYWDR010000051.1:0-2582 GCA_043779735.1 Cyclobacteriaceae bacterium
ACCACAAAAACGACGAGGAACGCAAAGCCAGCACTTCTTGTGACTGAACCGAGCGTGATAGGAGAACTAACCGTTTCTCGATCCTCGGGACTGAGGTCCTTCTGCTCAAGGAATTTCCTCAATGCACTAACAATGAGTGCCAGGATTACAACCAGGAGCACCAGAATGATAATCATCCCTATTAGGATGGCGTCCAAATACGCTGCTGGAACACCTGAGCCACCTCCTGCACTGGTCGCGCCAGCCGCTACAGCAGGCGCCGCATCCGGTTTGGCTGCTTCCGCCTTGATGTAGGCAAGGACGCTGAGGATTTGTTCATCCTTGTAGCTGGTATACGCTGTCATCTGACTTTTGTTATACTCAGCATAAATTTTGTTGGCATATTCATCGCCGCTGGCAATGACTTTTGCGGGATTACGGACCCAGTTAAGAATCCAGCCAACGGAAGGGACGCGTGTCTCCACACCAGCCAATGCCGGGCCTATTAATTTCATTTTAACACGATGGCAGGTTTTGCAATTTCCGTTGAAGAGCGCTTCTCCCGCACTAATGACCGCAGGATCGGTAGGTATTTCCTGGGACTGAGCTGGGAATGAAAGAAGAAGACAAACAAGGGCTGGAGCAAGACAAGCAGAGAAACCGGAGATCAATCGCTTCATCATGAGGTTTAGGACTCCGCCTTTTATACGGAGGTGCACAAATCTACACTCCCATGTCATTATTTCAAACATATTTTTGGGCATTAGCCTGAATGTTTAGCTCTTCGAAAATGTGGTGTTAACTTGTTTGGCAAATGGTAAAAGCCTTTTGTTGGACCTTGTCTTAGCTTCTATTTAGAATCAGTTTAAATTGAGCTAATATATAGAAATTTCAGCTAAAATGACTCCTTTTGACTACGTATCGGTATTGATTTCCATCATCCTTGGATTGGGGATCACACAAATTATGACGGGTCTAGCCGATCTGGTGCACCGATGGGATCGCGTGAAGCTATACTGGCCTCATCTACTTTGGATCATTTTGGTTTTTGTATTGCACATTCAGGAGTGGTGGGTCACGTACCAGCAATTCAGTGGAATGGACTCCTGGCGGTTGGCCACTTTCCTACTTTTCATCCTTTACCCGATGAACCTCTTCATTCTGGCCAGGATTCTTTTCCCATTCAACCCGCAGGAAGACTCACTGGATATGAAGGTTTTTTATTATGCCAACTTTCAAAAGTTTTTTCTTTGCACGATGATCCTCAATGTGCTTTCAATCATCACCAATGTCATTGTGGATGGGTTTAACTCCGACCAACTGGTCATTGTTTCACTTTTGGTGCTGCTGGGGTGGGTTGTATGGCGCCGATACACCATGGAATGGCTCCACAAAATAATTGCGGTAAGTCTGATGTTGGTGTTAATTATCAGCGTAATTGTAAACTGGGATAAATGGCTGATACAATAAATCTCAATCCTGAAAAATAGAAGGGAAAAAGAAACCCGTTTTTCTTTTATAGTCAACAAACCCAGGATACATGGACAATAATTTATCTTTCCTGATCATATTCGGAAGGAACACGAAAAGAAAAAATGCTGCAATGCCTATGAATCCCAAAGGTTGGTAGGTCATCAACGCAACCACAGCAATCCGTAGCAGCCATGAAGGGCCAGATAAATCCATGGACCAAGAGAGCAATTATCAAAATACTGCATACCCAATAGGACAACAACAAATGTAGAGCCCTTGTGGGCGTTGATTGCGTGCCTCAGTTTCATAGTGATTGAATTGTTGAAACGAAGATAAAAGTTACTTTCGGGAGTCCATACCGTTTCCACCATGACGCTTAACACATTTTCGCCGCGCACTGCTTTTCTGATGCCTGTCGGGCTTCCACAGCTCACCGAAAAATCTTCCATCATTGTTGTAGGTGCAGGCGCTTTTGGGGGTTGGACTGCGCTTTCACTCCTTCGACGCGGACTCAAGGTTACGCTAATTGACGCGTGGGGAGCTGGCAACTCGCGCAGTACATCGGGTGATGAAACTCGGGTCATTCGCTCCACGTATGGAAGCAACGAATTTTATTTCGATATGAATGTGCGGGCCCTGCAGCTGTGGAAAGAGAATGAGAAGAGGTGGAATAAAAAACTTTTCTTCAACACCGGGGTACTATGGTTTTGTTATGAGGAGAAGGCGCCGCTGGTCGATGATTCCATTTCTTTTTCAAAAAAGCATCACATGGAGTATGAGTATCTGACCACGGCCGAGTTGAAAAGGAAATATCCGGTCACCCATACGGGAGACCTTCATCACGCCTATTTCGATCCGTTTGGTGGTTATCTTAAGGCTCGTGAAAGCTGCCAGGCTGTTCAGGAGGCATTTATTACTGAGGGCGGAAAATTCATTCAAGCCCATAGTAAGCTGGGAACCATTCAACATAACAATCTCGAAAACGTGAGTTTGTCCGATGGTAGCAGCGCAAAAGCAGATGCGTACCTTTTTGCGTGCGGTCCCTGGCTTGGGCAATTATTTCCTGAAGTCCTGGGCAGTGTGATCACATGCACGAAACAGGAAGTATACTACTTCGGTGTACCACAAGA
>JAYWDR010000052.1:0-2575 GCA_043779735.1 Cyclobacteriaceae bacterium
ACGCCGACAGCTTCTGCTGCCGCTCCTGCCAATTGCGTAGGACTAACTTATGTAATCACTGTTCCAGTGAATCCGGAGCCAGTTGGCGCGGCGATCACACGCACTGCTCAGTGTTCGAACGTAGCCTTCAGTGTAAGTGCAGATAACATTACCAACACGGTGGCGAGCACCTTCACCTGGGTGAGGAATGCTTTGCCTTTAGGCCTGACTCAATTAGTTGGTGGCACCGGCAGCGGAGCGATAGCAGAGACCTTACGAAATTTAACGGGAGGCCAGTTGAGTGCCACGTATGTTGTTACACCGACAGCTTCTGCTGCTGCCCCTGCCAATTGCGTAGGGCAAACTTATGTGATCACTGTTCCTGTGAATCCTGAACCTGTTGGCGCAGCGATCACACGGATAGCGCAGTGTTCGAACGTAGCCTTCAGTGTGAGTGCAGATAACGTCATCAACGGGGTGGCGAGCACCTTCACCTGGGTGAGGAATGTTCTACCATTGGGACTAACACAGGTGACGGCGGGTACTGGTAGCGGAGCGATAGCAGAGACCTTACGGAATTTAACGAATGGGCCCTTGAGCGCCACGTATGTAGTTACACCAACAGCATCAGCCGCCGCCCCAGCAAATTGTGCAGGTCAAACTTACGTGATTACGGTTCCGATTAACCCGGAACCGGTGGCACAAGCCCTTTCAACCATTACCCGGTGCAGTGGAATTCCGATCGCTTTTAATTTACAAGACATCATCAATAATGTTCCGCCGCCTCTTCCTGACTCACCTTTCGCAGGTGGCAATTCTGTGCTGAGCACCTTCACATTCACGGTTACTGCCGACTTCCCATTGGATCTCTCACCAGTAGTTTTCCCTGGAACGTTTGACAGGGTGTTGCCCACCAGCGCAACTATCGGCCAGACATTTTCCAACTATTCGAATCACGACGTAACCCTTACGTACCTGGTTACACCATTTGCCAATACTGGAAACTGTCCAGGAACACCCTTCACACTCAAAGTGGTGTATCATGCTGAGCCGAAAGGAATATCGATCATTGATCCTACGTGCAGCAGTGCATTGAGTTATGATATTCAGGCAAAGCACATCAATGTAATAGGTGGAAATTTTCTAAACGCCGTATTTACATACACCGTAGCTACAGACAATGTGCTGGTACCTCCTGGACCTCCACGGGTAGTGAAGAGTAATTTGTTCATCACAGATGTCTATAATAATACGTCTGGCTCTGATGCGAATATTACTTATACCATTACGCCCTTTAATACTTTGTTCCCTTCCTGCGGAGGACAAACTTTCACATATACCGTACGGATTGCACCTAAGCCCTTTGGAGCCCCCAGTGTAGAGACGGCAGTGTGTTCTGATGTCGCATACAACATTGATCCCCAGACCAATGTGAGTATAGCGGGTGGTGGAAATGGTGTGGCAAGTACATTTACCTGGACAGCCACCTACGATGCTCCAATGGTAGGAGCTGCATCGGGAATCGGAAACATCATTGCAACGATACACAATGAAACTGCTGGCGTGCTGTCTGCCCATTATATTGTTACGCCTACCGCTGGGACCTGTTTAGGAAATACGTTTACAATTGATCAACCGATCAATCCGGAGCCGGTGATGGACCCGGTTTTATTAAATCCTCCGGCCGTCTGCAGCACAAATCCAAATAGCATTAACCCAATTAATGTTATACTAAATACTGTATTACCAAATACTGCCGCTTCCTACACCATTACGTCAAGAGCGATGGATCTGGGTCTGGGGTTTGTAGGTGGTGTGGCATTGCCAGGCACGTTTGTTGCCGGAGGAGGTACTTCAAATGCCATTCAAAATGATAGGTACTCCAATACAACAGCAGCCCAGTTGAAGGTGGTCTATACGTTAACACCAATATCGGCTGCCAACTGTTCTGGTGATGTATTCACTATCACCATGCGCATTAATCCGGAGCCGGTAGTCAGTCCTGCTTTGAATAATACGGTATGCAGCCGAGATATTTCGAATATCACATTGAGTACGGATGGGATCTCTGTAAGCGCAGCCACGTATCGATTGGTGGGAGTCGATTTATCGCTTGCCCCCGGAGTCACTGCGGAACTAACTAACACGCCTGTTCTTACAACAGGAAGTCCTACTCTTATTAAGAATGATAAATACACCAACACTACCCTTGTTGCGGGGACAGTAGTGTATGAGGTAAGGGGAATTAGCCCTGGCGGATGTTTGGGACAGTCAAGGTTCATCAACCTTGTGATAAACCCGGCGCCCGTACTCAATCCTTTACTCGCTGCACCACCTGCTCCAGCTTGCAGTGGATTGCCCTCAGGAGTCAACCTTAGCGTTGGCCCTGGTTCTGTAGGGGCCAGACCCTTGACAGGTTATAACATCTATACAATTCTATTCACCGGCCTGACCGCCGACCCAGGCAATACCGGCGTGGGCAATGGGAAAGACTTCAATGCTATTGCAAATGATAAATATCTCAATGCCACCACTGGAAACCTGTCTGTAACGTATTCTATTGCACCTGTATCAGCGGCAGGTTGTGAGGGCCCGC
>JAYWDR010000053.1:0-7556 GCA_043779735.1 Cyclobacteriaceae bacterium
GTGAAATGGGCAGGTGTCAAACAGAAGTTTTTCACGAGCGCCATTATCGCGCGCAACACCTTTAGCGGTGGCGAAGTCAGCACGAGCGTAAACCAATCAGATACATCCGTGGTGAAGTCGGCAGAGGTTAAATTGTTCATTCCGAAAGGCGACGTAGTTGCGGGCAAAGCACATTTCCGGTTCTTCTTCGGCCCGAATGAATACCAACTGCTAACCCCTGTGGCGGAAGGATTCTCCCGGAATCTATATTTAGGATGGCCACCGGTGATCTGGGTAAACAAGTTTGTGATCATCCCGATATTCCATTTCCTGGAAAGCTACATCGGAAACTACGGTGTCATCATTATGATCCTGGTCATTATCATCAAACTAATACTCACCCCCCTCTCCTACAGCTCCTACCTGGGTATGGCAAAAATGCGCTTGCTCAAACCCGAGCTGGATCTCATCAAAGAAAAAAATGGCGACAATGCTACGCAGGCGCAACAGGACCAGATGAAGTTGTATCAGCAGGCAGGAGTCAATCCATTCAGTGGCTGCATCCCATTGATATTGCAAATGCCCATACTCTTCGCCATGTTTTACTTTTTCCCGGTATCTGTGGAATTACGCCAGCAACCTTTCCTGTGGGCTGAGGATTTATCCACCTATGATTCCATTGCCAATCTGCCTTTCGTGATACCATTTTATGGCGACCATGTCAGCTTGTTTGTGCTGTTAATGACGGCCTCTACCCTGGTGTACACCTGGCAGAACAATCAGATAACTTCAGTGACAGGGCCTATGAAGTCAATGTCCTACATAATGCCGGTGATATTCATGTTTGTGTTGAATTCCTTTTCCGCCGGATTGAGCTTTTATTATTTCATATCCAACCTTGTAACCTTTGCGCAGCAGGCGATAATCAAACGGTTTGTGGACGAAGATAAAATCAAGGCTGTCATGGAAGACCATAAAAATAAAATGAACACCGGAACGGCCAAGAAGTCAAAGTTTATGACCAAATTGGAAGGAGCGATGAAGGCTGGCGAGGAAGCGAGGAAAAAGAAGAAATAATTCGGTGATTCGGTAAGTTTGCAATTCGGTGATGTGATAATTCGATGATGCAACAACTCAACTATATTTGATCTAAACTTCCGAATCAACAAATTAACGAATCAACGAATTAGTTTAATGGGCAAAATTATTGCGATAGCAAACCAAAAAGGAGGCGTAGGCAAGACAACAACGGCCATCAACCTGGCTGCGAGCCTTGCTGTGTTGGAAAAGAAGACACTCCTGCTGGATGCAGACCCACAGGCCAACTCGTCCTCCGGCCTGGGAATTGACCCCAACAAAGTAACGCTGAGTATTTATGAATGCATGGTCGACGGTGCCAACATCCACGATGCAATCGTACAAAATGATCTTAAATATTTAAGTGTACTCCCCTCCCACATTGACCTGGTGGGCGCTGAAGTGGAGATGGTAAACATCGATCACCGGGAGGAAAGGATGCGCGAGGCGGTGAAAAAGATCAAGGATGAATACGACTTTATTATTATTGACTGCTCTCCTTCCCTTGGCCTTATCACCATCAACTCGCTCACGGCAGCAGACTCATTGATTATTCCCGTTCAGTGTGAATACTTTGCCTTGGAGGGCCTTGGGAAATTGCTCAACACCATCAAAATTATTCAAACACGACTGAATCCTCAGCTTGAGATCGAAGGCATCCTTCTCACCTTGTACGATTCACGCACCTCTTTGGGAAATCAGGTGGTAGAAGAGGTTCGCACCCACTTCAAGAAAATTTCTTTCTCGACCATCATTCCGAGGAATGTGAAGCTGAGTGAGGCCCCCAGTTTTGGTTTGCCGGTGATTGTACACGACGCAGAAAGCAAAGGGTCAATCGCCTACTTAAATCTCGCCCGTGAAATCCTGGACAAAAATGGCATGAGTAACGTATGAAGAAGAGAGGACTTGGACGCGGGCTTAGTGCCTTGCTAAGCGATACTCCTGATACAGGACAGTTCGAAGAGTCGCCGGCGGCATCCGGCAATATGAGTGAAATCTCCATTAGTGAGATTGAAGTAAATCCCTTTCAACCGCGTAAGCATTTTGACCAGGAGTCGTTACGGGAACTGACCGACTCCATAAAAATTCACGGGATCATTCAGCCAATCACGGTACGTAAGCTTACGAGAAATAAATATCAACTCATCTCAGGCGAGAGACGATTCCAGGCTGCCGGCAGGGCAGGTCTAAAAACAATTCCGGCCTATATTCGGTCAGCAGATGATCAACAGATGCTGGAGATGTCGCTGATCGAAAATATTCAACGCGAAAATCTCAATGCTATTGAAATTGCCCTGAGCTACCAACGACTCCTGACCGAGTGTAATCTGAAGCAGGACCAACTGGGTGAACGGGTAGGAAAAAATCGTACGACCGTCACCAACTATCTAAGGCTCTTAAAGCTGCCTCCTGATATACAGATCGCTTTGCGTGACAACAAGCTCACGATGGGGCACGCCCGAGCTATCATCAATATTGAAAATCCGGAAGTACAGCTACTTATCTTTAAAAGAACAATTCGTGAAGACCTCTCCGTGCGACAAGTGGAGGAACTGGCCCGTGCGATGGGAAAGGGCAAAAAGCCCAAACTAGCGCCAGACGGCGCAGTTACTGCCTCCTCTAAAGAAATTGTACAACTTCAGGGCACACTTTCATCACACTTTGGCACGAAAGTTAGTGTGAAGAGTGATGGCAAGAAAGGTGAAATCAAAATCCCCTTTCTTTCTATCGAAGACCTCAACAGGATCCTCGATATTTTCAAGCTCTGATGTAATGCTCAAGATTTTTCTAATCATAGTACTGGCGACTTTCATTACCACTACCCATGCCCAGGTAGTTGAGGTGGAGGTGGACTCGTTAAACAACGCTATCAGGAGTTTAGACGATTCTGTGGAGGTAAGAAAAGGTGGGAGGATTATTACACCTGAGTATTACGCGAAACGCTACCAACCCCGCAAAGCACTCCTCTACTCCGCTGTCGTGCCCGGCATGGGTCAGGTATACAACAAAAAATACTGGAAGTTGCCCATTGTCTATGGAAGCCTTATTATCGTCACCTCTTTTGCTGTGGCCTACAACGGCTTATATACAAAATACAAAAACGAATTGTTTGTGATGTTGGATAACCCAACCGCCACGACCTCTCCATCCGGATATACGGAAGCACAGGTCCGAACACTCATTGACAGCTACCGGCGGGAGCGCGATTTCTTCTTGATCCTCGATGGCTTCATGTATCTCCTTCAATTTATTGACGCACACGTAGACGCACACCTCAGGGAATTTGATCTCAACCCAAGCCTGAAGGTTAGCCTTTCACCTTGCATTCAGCAGAACAGCATGATAGGAAGTACTTCCGGCCTTTCACTCACTTTTAAATTCTAACCCATGAGGATACTCCTTATTGGCTATGGTAAAATGGGAAGAGCGATAGAGTCTCTGGCACTGAAACGCAACCATACCATCGCAGGAAGAATTGCCCCTGGCACTGGCCTTTCATTTGAGTTTACTTCTCCAGTGGATGTCGCCATAGAATTCACCATTCCTGAATCTGCCGCACAAAATATCAGGGTATGCCTGGATCATGCTATTCCGGTCCTCTCAGGAACAACGGGATGGTTGCAAAAAAAAGCCGAAACCGATGCGTACTGCCGGTCGAAGAAGGGCGTGTTTTTTTATGCGTCAAACTTTAGCCTTGGAGTCAATCTTTTTTTTAAGTTGAATGAACAACTCGCCCAGATGATGAACAGTCAGCCTGATTATGATGTGTCTATCGATGAAATACACCATACGCAAAAGAAAGACGCCCCCAGTGGTACGGCCATTACGTTGGCCGAAGGAATCGTGAAATCTATAGACCGGAAAAAACAATGGGTCAAAAGTGAAACCCAACACCCTGGCGACCTCGTTATACATTCGTTTAGGGAGGACCCTACTCCTGGCACCCACACCATTCGATATCAGTCCCCGATTGATGATATTGAAATCAAGCACACGGCCCACTCACGTGAAGGCTTCGCGCGAGGGGCCCTGGCCGTGGCAGAATGGCTGCCGAAGCAGGCTGGCGTGCTGAACATGGATGACTTTTTAAAATTCTGACTTTCGATTATTTTACTTTTATTTGCGAAACTTTTTAAAGGGAACACATGAATTGGAAATTTTGGCGCACTTCGACAAGCTCAGCATCAGCAGCATCACAAAAACAAAAGAAATCCTTTTTCAGGGAATGGCTGGATGCTATCGCGTTTGCTGTCATAGCCGCTACACTGATCCGATGGCTGATCATGGAGGCTTACACGATCCCTACTCCCTCCATGGAAAATTCCTTGTTGGTGGGAGACTTTCTCTTCGTCAGCAAGTTTCATTATGGCACACGCACGCCGAAAACACCCTTGCAAATTCCGCTGACTCATCAAAAAATATGGTTCACTGAAATTCCTTCCTATGTCACCTGGATTCAGTTGCCTCAGTACCGGCTTCCGGGCATCAGTTATGTGAAGAGCGGAGACATCGTTGTGTTTAACGTTCCGGGCATGAATGAAAATAACTACCTCATGCCAAGAAGTACGTGGATTGACTACCCTGTGGATCTGAAAACCAATTACATTAAAAGGTGTGTAGCCGTTTCGGGCGACGTGCTCGAAGTAAAAAACCGTAAGGTGATTTTGAATGGTCAGCCATCGCCGGACCCTCAGACCATGCAATACAGCTACCTGGTTTCGGCCAAAGATGAAATCAACCAAAGGAACCTCACCAATCTTGGACTTGATCCGGATGATTTCACATACCTGGGCAGGCAGGAAGACAACCGGCCGATGTACCAGATGTTTCTGACAAAAGACAAGGCCACTGAACTAAAAAGCATCCCATACATCACAGCGGTGCAAGACGACTACCGCACAAGCGATACACCTGATATGCGGATATTCCCCGATTCAAAATATTCCCGCTGGAATGCTGACAACTATGGACCCGTCACCATTCCAAAAAAAGGAATGACTATCTCTATCAATGATTCAACTCTAGCATTCTATGGACAGACCATAAAACTTTATGATCACAATGAAAATGTAGAGTTGAGCGACAGCACCCTGATGATAAATGGTAAGCCTTTGAAAGAGTACACCTTCAAGCAGAACTACTTCTTCATGATGGGTGACAACAGACACAACTCTTTAGACTCACGTTACTGGGGCTTTGTACCTGAAGACCACGTGGTCGGCAAAGCCTTCTTCATCTGGCTCTCCATCGACAAATACGCTGACTTTGTGCACAAGATCAGGTGGAGCCGCTTCTTTAACTTGATTCGGTAGCTGCGAACTGGTAGTTGTTGGCTTTTAGCTATTGGGGATTGGCTCTTGGCCCTTAGCTATTGGCAGATTCCAGCCAAAGGCCAACCAACATCCCCTCACCAATCAATCTCTTTCAATCCCTTGCTGCGCAGATATTCATTTGCCCTGCTAAAGTGCTTGCAGCCAAAGAAGCCGCGATCGGCGGAGAATGGCGAGGGGTGAGCAGACATGAGCACACAGTGTTTTTTTCGGTCTATTATCTCACCTTTTTTCTGTGCATAGGCACCCCACAAAAGGAACACTACATTTTCCTTCTCATCTGAAATTTTCCTGATGACAGCATCGGTAAAAGTTTCCCAGCCTTTATTCTGGTGCGAGCCGGGTGAAGAAGCTCTCACGGTCAAAGTAGCGTTCAGCAAAAGCACTCCCAAAAGCGCCCAGCGATCTAACTCTCCAGAAGGAGGAAACGGTTTCCCAAGGTTATTTCGAATTTCCTTAAAGATATTTTGTAAGCTCGGAGGCAGACGAACTCCCTCTCTGACAGAAAAACACAGCCCGTTAGCCTGTCCGGGGCCATGATACGGGTCTTGCCCAATGATCACTACCTTCACCTCATCGAAGTGACAGGTATCGAAGGCGTGAAATATTTCTTTCCCGGGAGGATAGATCGTGGAAGTTTGATACTCTTTTTTGACGAATTCGGTGAGCAACTGGAAATAAGGCTTCTCAAATTCCGTCGTAAGCCTGTTTTTCCAGGACGAATCAATTATTACCCCTTTTAGCATACCATGACAGCAATTTTGAACACACCTTGGAAAATAAAAAAAATTGATATTTTTGAATCGAATGATCACAGAAGTCACGAAAGGTATAAAAGTTACAGTGGAGACTGAATATCAGCCCTCTTACTCCAGCCCGAGCCAATATCACTATGTATTTACCTACCGTATTACCATAGAGAATGGCGGTGACTTCACAATACAACTCATGAGGAGGTGCTGGCATATTTATGATGCCGGATTTATGTCTCGGGAAGTAGAAGGTGAAGGCGTCGTGGGGCAACAACCGGTGCTGGAGCCGGGGCAAGCACATCAATATGTTTCCGGTTGCAATTTGAAGTCCGGCATAGGTAAGATGGCAGGCACGTATCTTATGGAGCGCATTGTCGATGGGACTACCTTTACAGTGAACATACCAGAATTTAGTATGGTGGCCCCCATGAGATTGAACTAACATCCAGAAAAACTTAGAACCAGGTGCCCTCCTCCTTTCAGGTCAAATCCTTCCTCTATCATTGGCTGCGTGAAGTGGATGAACACTCCATTCATTCTCCTTTCTTTTTCGATTTCTATTCTAAGACCGTTGTCAAAGCACGTAGTGTCAATCCTCCTGGCCTTGAAGAATTGAGAGAAAGATTGCTTGCCAACGAAACTGTTTTATCCATCCACGACTTTGGATCGGGAGCTCAGTACAATATGAATGACAAGCGCACCATTTCGGAAATAGCGCACACCAGTGTTACCCCCACGCGCTTCGCTTTATTTTATCTAGACATACTTCACTATTTACAGGCTCGTCATGTTGTAGAGCTTGGCACTTCTTTAGGGCTGACCAGTTTATACCTTGCATCCAAGAAAGATGTAGAAGTGTATACTTTTGAAGGAAGTCATTCACTATGCAATGTGGCCCAAACCAATTTTGAGTGGGCTGAGAAAACAAATATTCAACTGATCGAGGGAAATATTGACTCGACGTTACCAAATTTCCTGCAGCAACCGTCCAAAATAGACTTCGTTTTGATGGACGCGAACCATCGTTATGGTCCAACCATCCGCTACTACCATCAGCTCACCAGACGAATTTCTGACACGGGCATCATTGTCATGGATGACATACATCGTTCTCCTGATATGGAGAAAGCGTGGAACGAGATCAAGGCAGATACGGTGGTCTATGGCAGCATTGATCTGTATCGGTGTGGCATTCTTTTCTTTGACACTACCTTGAACAAACAGCATTTTGTCTGGTCATTGAAATGAAATGTCTATCTAGTAACTTTGAGCTTGTAAACCAAGTCGTACATGGAGCCCACGAAGCCTATTGAGCCCAAAAAATCCAACAAAACTGTCATCATTATAGCGTTACTGCTGATTGTGGTAATCATTCAGAGCATCAAGATCTATTTTGACCGGCAAGAAAATACCGAGA
>JAYWDR010000054.1:0-2569 GCA_043779735.1 Cyclobacteriaceae bacterium
GAATCGGAATGCGAATGGTTTGACCGAAGCCTGCCTGGTAACTCTCCTGACGCTCGATCCATTCAACCCCTTGTGCCCAGGAAAGGGTAGAGACAAGGACCAGTACAAACAGAACCAAATGTTTCATTTAGGCATACTTAGTCAAGTGAAAATTAGCTTAATGGCTAATCAAGTCAAAGGGAATTCATAAATAATTAGGTATTCAGGCACAATATTGACCGATGGCGGCCCGTTGCTGCCACTCTACTGTTTGTTCTGCTCCACCTGTTCGCGCGTGGGTCGGTCTGACCCTCTCCAAATAAAGCCTTTTAGAAGTATTTCATCTTTTTTCAACTCATGAGGAGGGATGAAAGAAGCATCGGGTTTTACATAGAAGCTGATATTATTCACCTTCCCTTCCTTAAAGTTAATTTTCATGTTGCTGCAGATGATCTTATTCATTCCGGACACTATTGTGAATTTCTCCTTTTTTCCAGCTACCTCATCCTCCTTCTCCTGCAAAGCAAAGTAGATGCTCTCTCCATTTCCCTCCACGATGACGTGATGCAGGAGCTTATCTTTAAAATAGGCTGTCATTTTTCGCCCTTTAATCTGGTTGTAATTCACAAGGGAGTCTACCGAGGCAACGAACGAATTTGAGACCATGTAGATCCTGCTTATTTTTTTCATCTCCAGAAGAATCCGGATCGAATCAGCGGTCATTTGATTTTCATTGGCCCACAATACAGGGTCTCCGTAAAAATAAATGGTTGAGTCTCTTGACACATAAGCAAGGGAATCGGCCCTACCCTGAAGATCATTCTTGAAAATCTTCACATGGTAATAGGCCAGTAGCCGTTTCTTCTTTGGGTCAATATTTTCAATGGACAGTAGTGTGTCAGCCGAAATAAAAATGGTGTCCTGTTCGTCTGTGACCCTTTCAACGTAGGCGTGACCATACACCTTGGAGATTCCGTTTTTCTTGTCATAGTACCCATCATCTCCATAGATGTTCATGTTTTCATCCTTGGAGGTCATGATTACATTGCCTTTGGCCTTGTAGTACTTCCGTATTTCATCAAAGATGAGTTTGGTACCTCTGATTCTGTAGGAGGGAGATTGAAAATCGCCATGTATGAAGTCTGACTTTTTCTTTCTTGTATCGTATACGCCACTTTCATAATAGCCCTTACCACCTTCGTTATCCTGGAGTTCAGTGTACGCCTGAAAATAGATAGTTTTTGTGTTGGAGTTATATTGTAAGGTGTCGGACTTCATAGTATAGTCTTTGTTCACGCCGACCACATCAGATTTGAAGGAAGCCAGATTGGTTTTCAAATCGAAATAGCCCTTCTTGCTGGTTAGGGTATTGGTGCTGTCCACTAGTTTCCCATCGTTGAAATAGGTTGCCACATTTCTTTTTCGGTCAAAGTCCAGAAATTCGGTGTACAAGGTGGCCGTTTCCAGTTTGGTGAAAATCACATTCTTGCGGAGGTAGGCAATTTTTTGGTTCCCATCGTAGGTAAGCCTGATGGCAGTAACTGTTACCGAATCGCCTTCCGTGATCCGAATGTGACCATACGCTTCTATAGAATTCTTAGACCTATAAAATATCGCAGAATCGCAGTAGATCGTCGTTTCGTTTTGTACAAAGACCACATCGCCGATCACCCAATCATTCCTGACCCCATCCTGCACTGCTCCTCGCAGTGTATTAGCACGCTTCATTTTCACTTTTCGCTGCCCAAAACAGCCAATGGAGCAAAGGAGGGCTAAAACGAGGATGGAGGCTTTTTTCATGAGAATTCGCAAAGTTAGAAAAGCCAAGGAGAGGAGAAGACTTTTGATAATTTTGAGCAATGCTCAGGAAGTTTAAGGACTTTATTGGCCATCACAGTCTCTTTGACCCCGGCGACAGGATTCTGCTGGCGGTTAGCAGTGGACTTGACTCGATGGTCATGCTCGAGTTGTTCCGACAAGCTGGGTATTCCATCGGGGTCGCGCATGCCAACTTTCAACTCCGTGGCGGGGAATCGGATGGCGACGAAGGGTGTATCAGACAATACTGTGATCATGCGGGTATACCTTTTTCCTGTAAGTCCTTTGAAGTCAAGAATTATGCCAAAGAGACCGGCCTCTCTATCCAAATGGCTGCCCGTGAACTTCGGTATGAGTGGTTCGGCAGGGTGATGGAGCAAGAAAAATATCACTGGCTCTCGACCGCCCACCATCTTAATGACAATATTGAAACGGTGCTGTTGCGATGGACGGCGGGTGCCGGAATTGATCAGCTAGCCGGCATCCCACTTAAGAACGGGAAAGTGGTCAGGCCCTTGCTTTTTGCCACCCGCGCGGAAATTCTTCAATACGCCCTTTCAAACAAAATCTCCTGGAGGGAAGATTCCAGCAACGCCACAGATGACTATCAACGAAATTTTATCAGACACAAAGTTATTCCAATGCTGAAGGAGGTCAATCCATCCCTTGAAGACACATTTACCAATTCGCTGGAAAAAATGAGAGGCGCCAACGAACTGATGCAGCGAGGCCTCGGTCAATTAAAAGACAGTATCACCCGCACTGAAGGCCA
>JAYWDR010000055.1:0-7538 GCA_043779735.1 Cyclobacteriaceae bacterium
TCCATTGCCAAGAGCCACCATGAAGGTGGCGATATACAAGGACCAATAGCCGGTGGCAAACAGCGTGAGGGCCGCAGACATAAAATGGCAGAGAAAGGCGAAAATCATCGCGTTCTTGTATCCCACCCGGTCAATGATCAAACTGAATAATACAATACTGATGGCGAATGGCCAGAGCCCAACACCAGCGATCTCCCCTATCTGTGTATTGGTCAGGTTAAACTCTCCGCCCCATTGCGGCAAGGTGAGGGCGCGCAGAATGAAACCGAAGGAAGTTGTGGTGAGAGCAACGAAGCACGCCCAGAACAATTTCATGTCTGGCTTCTCTGCTGACGCGTTCGGATTAGGATCAGTGGTGCTCATAGTTCTGGTAGTTGTGCCCGCTCTTGGCGCCTTTGCGTCTCAGCGGTGAAAAAAACCGCGAAGGCGCTGAGGCGCAGAGTCTGGCTCTGGTTTACTTCTGTTCAAAATAAAATACTCCGTTCTTATTTGAAATTACAATATCGAGTTTACCATCCTTGTTCATGTCCTCGGCAACGAATTGAATTCCCACACCTGACGTGTCATCGATCAGGTGCCGCACCCATACCGGGTGGTTTTTCCCATCCTTTAGCAATTCAAACCAGTACAGCACGGCCGGCTCCAATCCTCCCGGACCTCTGCCCTGGTGCGAGAAGAATCTTTTTCCAGTGATGAGGTCAGGTAATCCATCCCTGTTGACATCATCCAGTACCATGCTGTGCAGCTCGGAAAATGTGCTGTCAATCGTGTGGGTAATAAAGAAACTATTCTTGTCCTTATCGAACGACTGCTCATACCACCACAAGCCATACGCATGAGCGGAAGAGGCCACCACATCATTGTCGCCATCCTTGTCAAAATCGTAAGTCAACATTTGTGCACAGGGCTCTCCCAAATCGGCCTCATGGAATTTCCAAGGTGATGATTTTATTTCTTTCGGAGCTTCCCACCATCCACCACGGATCATAATGTCCTTGATACCATCACCGTTAATATCTCCCCACCCAAGTCCGTGAGAGAACAGACCAACACCCTTTGAGTTTAACTCGCTGATAGGCGTTCGTTTCCAGCTAACTTTCTTTGCCTTCACGCCAGCCGTGAACCACGCCATTTGACCAAGCTTTTCATTCCCAAATACCAGGTCCTTCTTTCCGTCGCCATCCACATCCACGCACATCGGCGACTCATTGGAGGCAATGGAATCAATCAGGTTTCTTTTCCAGAGGATATCCTGGCCACGGGGGTTTTCAAGCCAGTACACTTCCTTGCCTGGAAAGTCAAAACAAATGAGATCTATCCATCCATCTTCATTCACATCCATGGCATAATTCAGGAAGGAATCACTGTAGCCTTTGGTGTATTCAAATTTCTTGTGCCGCCAGATGTCGTGTGCTTCCCAATCAGGTGCTTCAAACCACCTGGCGCCCGCCATGATATCGGTCATACCATCCCTGTTGACGTCGGCAACCGTCACGCCTTCTGAATAAAATTCATCCCACAGATGACTCTTCTTAAACCTTACATCCTTTCCAGCGGTTTGTGCCTTCAGAGGAGCAGGCTGGAAGGACCATGCTGCGCACAGCACCATCAGTCCAAAGAAAATCTTTCTTTCTTTCATATTCTTGGGTTACTTCCAGCGACTTTCATTTCTTCATCTGGTTTTCAAATAAAAAAACTCTTCCACTGTCAGGGAATATCCATCGTCTGCCAGAAAAATAATGAAGACAAAGGAACGCTTCATGAACTTATCATTTATCTTCTCTATTCCCATGTCCATGAATTCGGATTGCTTTACGAATTCATCAAATACGCCAGGAGGGCATTAAATTCTTCTTGAGACATGGTCGTCCCGAAATTATCAGGCATGATCGTAAACCTTGAAAGTTTTTGTTCAAGAATATCCTTCTTTGGAACTGAAAACTCTTTTCCTGTGAGGTCTGCGAAAACGATCACAACTCCTTCTGTTCTCCGGTAGAGCCCCGTCAGGATCTTGCCGTCTTTCATCCGAAGGGTATAGCTTCTGAACGCTTCCGAAATATTACGGTTGGGGTCCAGAATTTTCTCCACCAAGGCGAGAGCACCACGTTTGCCAATGCCATGAAGTTGGGGTCCAATCCCGATCCCAGCTGCCTGGTTTACCCTCCTGTGACACACTGAGCAATTTCTGTTGTATACCTGCTGACCTGAATCCAATTGAATAGAGGCCTGCTTGTAAGTTCCAAATTCCTTCATTCTCGCTTCAATGAGCAATTGTCTCTCATTGTCGATGGCTGGAAGGTGTGCTGTAAGATCATCAAATTCTTTTTGCTGCTTCGGTGAAATATTGAGGAGTATCCTTTCCACTACCTGCCGATCCATTAACGTTCTCGCCATGATATCCCCACGGCGAACATTTCTAAAAATAATGTCTTTGCCTTCGGCAGTGCTGGACAAAGACCTCACAAGGGCTACCTGCAAGTCGGGAGGCGATTGCTTCACCTCTCCCAATACTTTGTTTGTTGCCACCCCTTGAAATTCTCCCAATACCACCACGGCTTCTTTTCTAAATTCTAAATCGGTAGAGTCGTTTTGTATTATCCTGCCCGCCAGTTCTATGCTTCTTTCGGGTGCTATTTTCATAAGTGACCGAAGTACGGCAGTTCTGATATCCAGGTCAATCGTCTCCCGTTGTAAAAAAACTTTTAAGGTAGGTTCAAGCAAATGCATCTTGTAATCCCCTATGAGCTGAATGGCATACTTTTGAAAGGATATTACTTCTTCGGATTTTGAAATGTCGCCTAGAGGATATTTTTTCAATAGACCTTCGGCAATCCTGGTCCCCCACAGATTAAATAGCGGATCGTCTCCTTTTCCACCGCGCTGGTTGATTCCCTCCTGTATTCCTTTGAAAATTGAAGATTGCAAATCTATATCGTTCTCATTTTTCCTCATGGCTCGAAGGATTACATCGGTCAATTGTCCAGCGGGAATAAACCTGGCTACTTGTTGATAGGCCAGTGGCATTTTTGTCGCTTGCAGAGAAAACGTGTTGATGTAATCAGAGAGGAAAACGGCCGCAGGCGCAGAAGGAACATCAACCATCACAAAGGCCATGGAAGCGGCGTCTTCCTGTTTCCATGATTTTCCCACGACTGCGTTGAGCAATACATCATTTCGCAGCAGGTTTCGCAGACATAGCTGCGTCGTATATATCAAATGTGAGTCTTCACCAGCTACCTTATGCTGCAAGGAGAGCACGGCTTCCACCGAAGCAATGGTGGGATATCTCATCACCAACTCCACGGCTGCCCGTTGAATGTGTGGGTCTTTGTCATCCAGCGCATCCACGATCAGTGGATAAAATGTAACATCCGGAATACCTTCTGTAAGTACTCGCATCGTATGCAGCCTGACCAGCGGATCGGCATGCGCCATTGATTTCTTCAGAATTTCATCGTTGAGGCCGCTCATGCGATGTAGCAGCCATAGGGCTTGGACATATTTCCTTGGACTTGTGGCCGTTTCACTCAACAACTGGTAGATAGCAGGAACTGAGGTGGACCCGATGCGATCAGAAATCTGGTCGGTCGCTGCCATTCTGCTGGGCAAATTATCCAAGTCCAGCGCAGTCAATAACTCATCGAGAGAAGCGGCCGTCAGGTTCCTGCGATCATTGTGCTGACCCTTGTAGGTGATGCGCCAGATTCTTCCGCGGCTCTTATCACGCTTGGGATGTCCCAGCGGCACTTCATAATGCCCGATGATGGCGTTGTAAAAATCGGCGATGTAAATGGCACCGTCAGGTCCCAATTTTATGTTCACCGGCCGAAACCAGGGATCTTCGCTCTTGACAAAATCCGTTTCTGATTTCCCTACAGGTGTGGCTCCTTTGAACACCGATGAATACCGGTGTACCCGGCAATTGACCACATCTCCGATGAAGAAATTTCCCTGGAATTCTGCGGGGAACTTAACATCTGCATATTGGGAAATCCCACAGAGCGCAGTCGCTTCATTTTCCAACCGCTTCATGTCTGGAGCAAACGCCATGATCTCCATTTTCCCAAAATGAGGGTAGTCTCCGCCGCGTATAAGCTGATACAGGGGAGAACTGTGGCTGTCCGTAGAGTACACATAACCCATCGCATCAAACACCAATCCGAAAGGGTTGACTTGCCCGAAAGTCATTTGCTCCACGCGGCTGCCGTCCATTCGAAACCTGAAGGTGTTTCCTGAAATCATCCTGATAGAATCGCCATCGGTGCCTGCTACGGTAGACCGGTTGGTAAATCCGTGACACACATAGACCCATCCGTCATATCCTCTCATGAAGTTACTGACCATTCCATGAGTGTCCTGATAGCCAAACGGACCATACAATATTTTCTGTTTCTCTATTTTACCATCGTTGTTGGTATCGGAGTATTTGTAGATGTTAGGAATGCTGAATGTTACCGCGCCATCATTTAGCGGGAGAATCCCAATTGGAATATTCACGGTGTCAACCACATCGGTAAACCGGTCTGCTTTGCCGTCGTTGTCGGTGTCCTCCAGGATGGTGATCCGATCAGTTCCCTTGGGAGTGCTTGAAGATGGAAAAGGATACTCAAAGGATTGCGTCACCCACATCCGGCCTTTCGCGTCAAAAGCTATATTGATAGGTTTATCGATGTTTGGCTCCGAAGCAAATAGTTCTATCTCGAAGCCAGGAGGAAGTTTGAATCCCGCTTTTTCTTCGTCGGGAGTACGCGCATCGGTGGAGCGAATGTTTTCGGTAAACAAGGAGCCGGTGTATTTGCTGTCATCTTCTACTTCTTGTTTACAGCCCGTGGAAGCCAGTAGAAGTCCAATCAGAAGAGCTGGAACCAGAACCTTGTTATTTCTATTCATAGATTTTGTAATTCTAAGTACGCCAAGACTCTTACACATCCACGCTACTACGCATGCCCTCATTGAAGTTTTTCACCAACGAGTTACTAACTATTCAGTCGCTGAACAACACTAACCATTGCTGAAGGGGTCAATTGTTTAGTTATCCACACCACCTTTGCGTTTGGCTTTTTGCTGTGTGGGCCACGGTCCCGGTAAATCGGTCTTGGCATCTATCGGCATCACACTCTTTTCCCTGGAGGTCTTCGCTGCATCTTCACAAGCCATGTATACGAGGATGGCAGCAACGATCGCATTGTTGCGCACATCGTCGAACACCACCTTGTCATACGTATCACGGTTCGTGTGCCAGGTGTAATTGAAATACGACCAGTTGAGCGAACTCAAGCTAAAGCCAGGAGCCCCCACTGCCACGAAAGAAGCGAAATCCGAGCCACCGCCACCGGGTGTGCCCGGGAACTTCGTTTCAATAGGCGTCCGCATTGCCTCAGGCACCTTCGTGAGCCATCGGCTGAGATACTCATAGGAATTCAAGTAACCCTGACCGGAAATATTCACGATCCTGCCGGTACCATTGTCCTGATTAAAAAGCGCCTGCAAATTCTCCACAATATCCGGATGGTCTTCTACAAACGCCCTTGATCCATTCAATCCCTGCTCCTCACTACCCCAATGGCCAACCAGGATGGTACGCTTGGGATTAGGATATACTTTCTTCAAGATCCGCATCGCTTCCATCATCGTGAGTGTGCCCGTCCCGTTGTCAGTCGCGCCGGTGCCGCCATCCCATGAATCAAAGTGCGCCGACATCATCACGTACTCGTTGGACTTCTCACCCCCTTTTAATTCTGCTACCGTATTGAATGTTGGCACCATACCCAATTCTTTTGACTCGGTCCGTACACTGATCTTCGGTATGGTTCCTGATTCAGTAAGTCGGTACAATAAGCCGTAATCTTCCAAAGCAATATCTACCGTAGGAATTTTCTTAGTTTTAGCATCAAAGATCTTGTTCACACCAAAGCCGCGCGACCAGTTCGAAGTGACAATGCCTACAGCGCCGGCTTTCTCCAGGGCCAGGGGCAACGTAGAAGTCTTGTAACCTGTTTTTTTGATGCGGTTGGTCCACGCATCTGTCTGTATCGTCCGTGCCGCCTTCATCTTCTCAAAAGATTCTTTGGTACCAAACTCCGTCCAGTTGTAATCAGGACGTCCGGTAGGTTGATTCATGGATATCAGGATGAACTTGCCTTTCGCAGATGGCAGCCATTTTTGAAATGCCAGCGAGTCAGCGACATCGGGTACGATCATGACCTCGGCCGTCACCCCCTTGACACCTGTCGCGGGGCTCCATGCCAGCTGTGTTCCTTCCAATGACTTCATGCGTGGATAAACCATATCAATATGAGAAAGGCCCCGCTCCCATCCACGCCACTCTCCCCACTTCTCGTTCCTGGCAGTGATGCCCCAGCCTGCGTACTTTGCTACCGCCCAATCATGCGATTGTTGCATTTGAGGAGTACCCACCAGCCGAGGACCAATGCCATCAAATAATTCCTGGGCCAATTTCTCAAGCTGTGAATTTTCGGTGGCCTCCTTTATAATGGCTTCCACCACGGGATCGGTTTTCTGAGCAAATGATTGAATACAGCCGCAAAAGATCAGGGAAACAATAACTACTTTTCTCATACAAGTAATATTTTGGATATGGATGTCTATTTACCTAAATAACGCAACTTCCTTGACGTCCTGTCTCAATTAATTGATGAGTGGTCTGTTCTGTGCCAGGGCGAATTCCCAGCCATACTACTGTCAAAAGAACTACACCGATTTTTGTTAGATTGCCATTCAAAATTGCATCACAACTTTACCTTCGATGATCCGACACGCTTGGATAGTTCTACTTTTTGTTTTAGTCGTTTCAGGTACCCATGATGTAATCGCTCAAGCTGGTATTGCCTCCCTCAGCTCACTTCGGTTCCTGGGTAGCTACGAAGTCCCGTACAACCAGCCTTTCAAAGGCACCACTATCGGCGGCTTGTCAGGCATCGACTATGACAGCAAGAATGATCGCTACTTCCTGATCAGCGATGACCGCTCAGCGATCGACCCGGCCAGATTCTACACTGCCAAAATCCAATTGAGTGAAAAAGGCATTGACACGGTTGTCTTCACGGAGACACGTATTTTGCTTAGTGAAACCGGACTTCCCTATCCGAATGCTAAACAAGACCGCGCACACACACCCGATCCCGAATCGATTCGTTACAACGCGAAGACGAATAACCTGGTATGGACCAGTGAGGGAGAGAGAATCCTAAATCAAAAGGATACAGTGTTGGAAAATCCTGCCCTCACCGTCATCAACCCTGACGGAAAATATATGGGTGCGTTTCAGGTTCCTCACAATCTCCTGATGCGCAAAACCAAGTCAGGGCCTCGTCAAAATGGGACGCTTGAAGGATTGACTTTTGCTGATGACTATTCCACTCTGTACGTGAGCACGGAAGAACCACTTTTCGAAGACGGTCCACGAGCGGACCTTCTACCCGGCAAGGCATTGATTCGCATTTTTCAATTTGATGTGGCTACCCAACATAATGTGGGGCAATATGCTTATGCACTGGAGACTATTGCCCATCCGGCAT
>JAYWDR010000056.1:0-2567 GCA_043779735.1 Cyclobacteriaceae bacterium
AAAGACACTACCGTCAATTTTTTCTTCCTCCCCTCCTGGATAGACTATATCAATGTTGTGAATGCCTATGATCAGGTCCCATTGGCTATTATTCTGGATGAGGTCTTGAAAGGCTCGGATGTCTCCTATGGCGCGATCAATTCCCTCTCGATAGTATTTGTCGTGAACCCTACCCGCGTGATTAGCAGGGTTGCGCTCCTTGATAAGGCCATCGCGGAAAAAAAAACGATCCATAGAGTTGTTATCGGCAACACCACAGATTACCGACCTAATGTGCTGTTTCTTGTGAAGGGCGTAGTGAAAGAACAAGACAAGTTGTTAGTAATTAAAAATGCTACCATCGCCCTGCTTGACTCTGACGTCGGAACTACTTCAAATGACCTGGGCTACTATGAAATCAAATTGCCGGCCGGCGAGCACCTGCTTAGTTTTCGCCACGCCAACTACAGTGAACAAATTATTGACCTAAGATTGTACTCCAACGGACGGTTGGACGTCGGCCTCGAAGAAACCGCCATCCTCCTGGATGAAGTCATCATCGTAGACCGAGCGTTAGAAGAAAGAAGTACGGGCCTGACTTTCCTGAAAATGGCCGATATCAAGAGGTCACCCACTTTTTTAGGCGAAGTAGACATCGTTAAGCAAATCCAAGCGCAACCTGGCGTGACTACTGTGGGGGAAGTGGCCGCAGGATTTAATGTGCGAGGTGGCGGAGTTGATCAGAACCTCGTGCTTTATGATGGCCTGCCGATTTTCAACACATCCCATGCACTCGGATTCTTCTCCGCCTTTAACGCAGACGTCGTCAACTCAATTTCCTTTTATAAAGGCGGCATCCCGGCTGAGTTTGGTGGACGGTCATCTTCGGTATTGAATATATCCTCGAAAGAAGGCAGTTACGAGAAGTGGTCGGGATCAGGAGGAATCGGCTTGATATCAAGCCAGTTCAACATGAACGGACCCATCAAAAAAGATACTACTACGATCATGGCTTCCTTCCGGACCACCTACTCCAACTGGCTGTTGAATTCTATCCAATCAAATTACAGCAATATCCAAAACAGCTCTATTGCTTTTTATGATGGCACATTCAAACTGGCGCACAAATTGTCCGCTAAAACGAAATTAACCTTTTCCGCTTACTCGAGTCGTGATCAGATGAAGCTGGTTACCGATACACTGTTTCAATGGAGCAACCTATCGGCATCAATTCGCCTCGACCGTGAGACCAGCAAGAATCTTTTCTACAGTGTCACTTTGGGGTTTGGTAACTACAACTATTTGCTTCGGGAAGAGCGCCCCGCGCACGCGTTTGACCTGAGATACCAGATCACCTATCCCACGCTTAAGATTGATTTCAATTACGCCAAGCACCGACCAACAGCCTTTGGGTTAATGTCTACATACTACACGTTCAGCCCCGGTACCATCGAGCCAACCTCCTTTGAATCCAACGTTAAATATCAGGATATCAGGAAAGAGCGGTCTATCGAGTCAGCATTATACTATAGCGAGTCCTTCAAATGGGGTGAGCGATTTTTTCTGGAGACTGGGTTGAGATATGCATTTTTCGCACGGATTGGGCGCGGAACAGTGTATAAATATGATGCCAACAAACCGTTGGAAACAAGAAATATTATTGATTCTACACAGTACAGCAATGGGCAAGTACTGAAATTCTACCATGGTCCAGAGCCACGCCTGTCTTTCCGCTACGCTCTTGACCAAAACAGTTCATTGAAACTCAGCTATAACCGCATGCACCAGTTTGTTCACCTGGTCACCAATACCGCTGCGATAACACCGGTGGACGTCTGGCAATCCAGCAATACATTCTTCAAGCCCCAGGTGGCAGATCAGGTATCGATTGGATATTTTCGAAGCATTAATACCAATACCTACGAATTGAATGCCGATCTTTATTACAAGCGAATCGAGAATATTCTGGATTTTAAGGATGGCGCTCAGCTCATTCTCAACGACAAACCTGAGACGGCTCTTTTAAAAGGCATCGCCAACTCGTATGGTCTTGAATTCTCTATTACCAAATTGCGCGGCCGCATGCAAGGCACCCTCAACTACACCTATTCCCGCTCATTGCGAATTGTAAACGGCTCCTATGACATAGAAAAAATTAATCAGGGCAAGGTATATCCTTCCAATTATGACCAGCCCAATATCGTGAACTTCAATTGGCGTTATGCGATTTCACGCCGGCACTTCTTTACAGGCAATTTTACCTATCACACCGGCAGGCCTATTTCCTTACCGCAATCCGTGTATTATGTAGATCGCCTGGCAGTTTCTGATTTTCCTGAAAGAAATACATTTCGATTGCCGGACTATCACCGACTTGATTTGGCGTTCATAATTGAAGGCAACCATAAACGTAAAAAATTATGGGATGGGACCTGGGCCATTTCAGTGTACAATGTGTACGGAAGGCAAAATGCGTACTCAGTGTTCTTCAAAGAGAACAAGAACGGTGCCTTGACTCCTTATGTACTTTCCATTGTGGGTTCAGCCATACCAACTCTCAGTTATAGCTTTAAATTCTGATGGCATGA
>JAYWDR010000057.1:0-2565 GCA_043779735.1 Cyclobacteriaceae bacterium
CGGAACCGAATTGTATTGACCATAGCAATTGGTGGCTTTCATCTCCGCTTTTACTCACCAGAGGCCCTCACCACTCATCATTTTTTTTATAACCTAATTGCGGTATAACCGTAAATTGCCTAATATTCAACACCCATGAGACGACTTATTTATTCGTCGTTAGTGTGCTTTGCTGCAGTGCTGGTCCGCGCTCAGGGCCAGGAAAAAGCCCTCGACATGAAAATGGATTTTGAAGAGTATGACCCGCCCTCCACACTCGTCGTGGAAGAGCACAAGCTTACTCACGCCAAGTTTCCTTTTATCGATATCCATAACCATCAGGGTGGTATGGACGGTGACCTTGCGTCGCTGGTCAGGGAGATGGACAAGCTCAACATGAAGGTGATGAACAACCTCAGCGGAAAGGGCTTTGGAAACAGCTCCGGGTACCTGGAAAAATCTTTGGAGAACATAAAAAAGTCATACCCTGACCGGTTTACGGTTTTTACAAATATCGATTTTGAGGGCATTGATGATCCCGGTTGGGCTAAGCGAACGGCAAATCAGATTGCCGAAGATGTGAAACACGGCGCAAAAGGCCTGAAGATTTATAAGAACCTGGGAATGTTTAGCAAGGACAAATCTGGAAAACGGATCCACGTTGACGATCCGAGAATTGGTCCGGTCTGGGAGAAATGCGCAGACCTGGGTATTCCGGTGCTGATCCATGTGGCGGATCCTCGGTCGTTCTGGCTACCCATCGACAAGAACAACGAGCGGTGGCTCGAACTGAAGCTTCACCCGCGGCGCCGGCATGATACGGATTCGGTAAAATGGGAGACCATCATCGCAGAGGAACACCGCATGTTCAAAAAACACCCCAGGACAAAATTCATCAACGCTCACCTCGGCTGGTATGGAAATGATCTTAAGAAACTGGCACAGCTGATGGATCAGATGCCCAACATGTACACGGAAATCGGAGCGGTGATTTCGGATTTGGGCAGACAACCGCGGGCGGCAAAAGCTTTCATTACCAAATACCAGGATCGCGTTCTTTTTGGTAAGGACAGTTGGGTACCGGATGAATATGAAACCTACTTCAGGGTGCTGGAAACCGAAGACGAATATTTTCCATATCACAAGCGCTATCACGCCTTTTGGAAAATGTATGGTGTTGGGCTGTCGGACGAAATTCTGAAAAAAATTTATTACAAAAATGCGCTGTCACTCTTGCCGGGGATGGACGCGAGTTTATTTCCAAAATGAGAAATGTTTTTTGCTCTCTGTGATGCACTTCTCTGTGCCCTGTGGTAAATGTATTGACTGTCGGATGGAGACCGGGATTTTTTACCACAGAGAAATCACAGAGTTAAAGGCATCACAGAGGACTAAACCGAATCAAATTTGAAGCATGAAAGCAGGCTTTATAATCCTGATCAATCTCATTTCGATAACGCTTTATGCGCAAGATGAATCCCAGTGGGACATCGCAAAACTGAATACGGGGCAGGCTGCTTCTTACCTGAGTTCGTTGGAGAAGGAAGTGTTGCTCGAGTTGAACAAAGCACGAAGTGACCCTAAACTGTATGTCAGTCTGTATATCGAGCCCATGCTGCGGTACTTTGACGGCAAACTCGATACGCGTAACAACATCGAGACAAATGAAGGGGTCAAAGCGGTGAAGGATTGTATCGCTCAACTGAAGAGGACCGCAAAAATGGATTTGCTGTTGGCGGACCAGGAGTTATCCAAAGCGGCGTTGCGGCATACTTCACAGCAATCCAAAACCCGCGAAACCGGGCACGACTCTCCGAATGGCGAAACCTTTGAATACCGGTTGCGGAAAGTCAATTTCTTAAGCACCGGGGAATGCATTTCCTATGGGGAGGATGAGGCACGCGGGATTGTGATATCCTTGCTTGTTGATGACGGGGTGCCTTCGCGGGGTCACCGGAAAATTATTCTTGATCCCAAGTTTTCTGCGGTAGGAATTTCTGCGGGAAAACACGTGGTTTATTCAGCCATGTGTACGCTCGATTTTGGAGGGAGTCCCGGTCACAGATAGTGCGGTTGCCATCCTTTAGGCTCAGACAAAGTAGTTTAGCAATTAAACATAATACCTCATGTCTGAAGTTGACAATACCAGCGCCATAATCCGAAAATTTGAGCCTTTGCTGAAAGGCTTATCTGAACACGAACTCAGAATACTGAATAAGATGGTTGTTGAGCGTATCCGGTTAATGCACAAGGCGGGGGCTTTGCTTTATATGTCAGCCTTGCATATAGGGGACCGCGTTTCATGGGATGGAAGCGATGGAATTGTCCGGACAGGAATTATCATACGCTTGAACAATAAGACTGCCTCAGTTAAAATCGGAGATAAAGGATACTGGAAGGTGTCGCCGGAATTGCTACGAAAGGATATTTAACGCTTAGAAAAGCACGGGCACGCAAATTGGCCAACGCTAATAAATATGAGTAACATAAAGCTATTTGAAACGAAAAGAATCCGCTCCTCCTGGAATGAGGCTGAGGAGAAATGGTATTTCGCGATTGTTGATGTTGTGGCGGTCTTAACGGACA
>JAYWDR010000058.1:0-7529 GCA_043779735.1 Cyclobacteriaceae bacterium
TCCGTGCATTTTGACAAGGCCATTGGTAAGAAGATGTTCTTCAATGCCATTCTTGGTTTTGGTCAGTACAGCTACCAAGTCAGTGACAATGACATTAAAAATGCGTTTAAGTTGAAATATGATATTCAATATCCTTCTCTTTCCTCAGACCTGACATGGCAGTTGAGGAAGCACAAACTGACGGCGGGGTTTGTGAGCACGTATTATAAAGTTCAACCGCCTACCTTATCCCCATCCTCTGCGGAATCTTCAGTTGTTAAATTTGACAGGGCCAAGGAACAGTATTGGGAAAACTCGATGTTTGTGAGCGACGGGATGGATGTTTCTTCCAGACTTCACATCGATGCAGGTATTCGTGTATCGACGTTCGCCGCCTTAGGTCCCACGACAGTGTATCGCTATCTAAGCAATCCTCCTACTGCTGGATCGGTGAATGACTCTGTATCCTATTCTTCAGGTCAGGTGGTAAAGAGCTATATCGGTCCAGAGCCGCGTGCCTCCGTTAGGTATTCAATTACGCCGACTTTGTCAGTAAAAGCGGCCTTTGATCAGACGTACCAATATCTGCATCTTATTTCCAATTCAGTTTCAATATCGCCTATAGATGTGTGGCAGCCGAGTAATAGTTTTTTTAATCCGCAAAAAAGCCAACAGTTTTCCATTGGGTTCTTTCAAACCTTTAAAAGTAGCTACGAGGCATCGGTAGAAGCCTATCAGAAGAAGATTCAGAATATTCTGGATTTTAAGGATGGCTCTGAACTAATCCTGAATTCAAATTTGGAGACAGCGTTGCTGACGGGCAAGGGTAATGGCTATGGTATTGAATTTTCTTTTAACAAAACACAAGGTCGATTGACCTGGAATCTAAACTATACCTATTCCCGCACATTCCGCGAAGTGCAGGGTGTCAACAATGGAAATACATATCCTTCTAATTTCGATCAGCCAAATATTGTGAACCTGAATTGGAAATACGGACTTTCGAAAAGATTTTATTTTACTGGCAGTTTCAGCTATCGTACCGGGAGACCCGTTACGGTTCCCTATTCCTATACTGTCATAGACAATGTTCAGATTGTGAATTTCTCTGACCGCAATGGGTATCGCATCCCAGATTATCACAGGCTGGATCTGGCGCTGGTAATGGAAGGCAATCATAAGAAGAAAAAACTTTGGGATGGGACCTGGGTACTCTCATTCTACAACGTTTATGCGCGAAGGAATGTGTACACTGTGTTTTACCAGAAGAATGAAACTGGGTTGTTGCAACCCTACCAGATGTCATTGGTAGGAACGATTGTACCTTCTTTGTCATATCGTTTTAAAATTTAGGAATGAAGAACAGCAAACTGTTTTGTTTGATCTGGATAGTGCTGGGATCTTGTATTGATCCTTTTACTATTACTTTGTCTGGATCGCAGGAGCAACTGGTCGTCGAAGGTATGATTACTGATCAACCGGGACCCTATACCGTAAAACTATTCAGGACGAAGCCTATCAATGATCAAATCAGCAATACCCTTGAAGTCAAGGGCGCGACCGTCGTCATTGCAGGCAGTGACGGAATCCAGGAGAAGCTTATAGAGAATGGGCCGGGGAATTATGTCACGAATCCAACAGGAATTCGTGGCGTGATTGGTAAGACGTATATCCTTAAAATCACCACGGCCGAACAAGGAATGTATGAATCGGAACCTGAAAAATTAGTGGCGGTAGGAGACATACGCCGCCTGTATCATGAATTTGATTTGGCCGAATCCCCTAAGAGGACTGACCACTTGTCAACTAAAAACGGATTTAATATATATGTGGATGCGGATGTTTTACCTGAGCAAAATGGCCGGATCAGGTGGAGGACCACCAAAACATTTGAAATAAGGACCTTCCCATCTCAACGGCTGAAATACGTCTCTACGCGAGGAGGTGGAACGATACTCGTACCGGATCCTCCTGTTTGCAGTGGGTGGACCTATACCACAATGGATGGATTAGTGGATGCCAAAGGCAAATGCGACTGTTGCGAGTGCTGGGTCACTGAATACAGCAGCACCCCCATACTTTCAAACCAAAACTTTGAAAGAGACAACATGCAATTAAAGGTGCCTGTGGACTTCATTTCGGCCAGCCGAAGAATTTTCAACCAGAAATGTTATATCCAAATTGAACAGATGAGTGTTTCTGAAAGCGTGTATGGTTTTTGGAAAAAAATCGATAAACAAAAGAAAACTGCCAGCGATCTTTTTCAAACTCCGCTGCCCAACACCAGAGGGAATATAAAAGCTATTTCGCCAAATGCAATTCCGGTGTTGGGTATCTTTTCAGCAACTTGTATTAAAGTAAAAACAATGACGATCAACCGTAGTGAAATCCCCTATTTCGTCCCCACTATTGACACTATTAAGGATTCCTGCCTTGGCATCTACAAAGTGACAACAACACAAAAGCCTTCATTCTGGTAAGCCTGTATGAAGAAACTGATTCTATTCTTGATTTTTATTTATAGCGCATTCGGGCTGATCGCCCAAACCAGCTTTTCAGAATCAGTAAAACAGAAAATTTCCCGATACCAAAAATCCCACTCGTCTATTACCTCCTTGTTCTTCAATCAACCTGTGTATACTCCGGGTGATACTGCCTTTTTTTCGGTTTCTGTGTGGGACGCGGTGAATGCGAAGGCTGATGCAGGGAGAAAAATTGTGGATATTAACGTGTGGGATGAGCAGGGCCTGGCAACGGTCCGGTCAAGGATATTGGTGTTGGACGGAGTGGGTAAAAATCAGATCTTAATTCCATCCAAGATTAGGCCCGGACGGTACAGGCTTACTGCATCTTTCTATCAAAGTGACGTGGTTGAGTACCAGCGTGACCTACTGGTGGTAGGCGACTGGGAGCTGAAGAGTTCAGACAACCCAAATGAGATTGATGCTTTTATCGAAGGTGGGCATCTTGTGGAAGGTGTCTCGAATTGGATAGCCGTGCGTTTGAAACAGCCACAAACAAACTCCAACACTGTGGTGCGTGTAAAGCGATCAAGTGGCAAAGTCATCAAAGATTCTTCGTTAGACTCTTTTGGATGGGCCGAATTTCAGATTAATCCGTCGATGGAGTCTTATGTATTGGAGTTCGCAGGGAAAGAAATACCATTGCCGAAAGTAGAAACCCAGGGATTTGCCATGCATTTTCGCAATGACCGTGAGAGTAATGGCCCCGTTATGGAAATCCGGCAGAGAAGCCTCCCTCAGAATTCTGGCAACTATCAGCTGATTGTGGTTAGTCTTGGAGGACTTGAGTTTATCACTAAGCTAAACCTTGCAGATACGCTCATTCAAATCTCCATTCCCCCGAAGGTGAGGGATATTTCGCAATGCATGATCATCGATGAAAATTACAAAGTGTGGTCAAGTCGCTGGCTTTTTACGGGAGGCATTATTCCTGGGGCAAGTACAGAATTAGCCCTCAACAAGAAGATATTCACGACACGCGATAAGGTCGACGGTCAGCTTGCCGTGCCAGGAAGTGTGGGCCTACTGTCGGTGAGAGTCCTTAAGAAAGACTTGTTCATCAAGTACCTTGGGGAAGATGGAGTCTCCAGCCAAACATCAAACTCGTCGATCAACCGATCACTATTGGCGCGCCATGATGAAATAATACCGGGGAACAGTCTCTCAGCTGTTCAACAGCAGGGGACTCATCAACCAGAAAAATTTCTTTCTATCGATGGGCAAGCCGTGTTCGGCGATACAGGGAAGCCTCTTCCCGATTCAACCATGCTCGTATTATTCCTGCAGAATAGACTCTTTGGATACGAGACCATGCTGCAAAACGGACAATTCAAGGTGCCGCTTGTTTTTGATGTGGAAGGCGATGAATCTATCTTTTTCACAGCGAGCTATAAAAAGCGCGACTTAAGTAACATACGTATCGAGCTTGCCGCCATTAAAGGAGTTAGTATGATACGTGCCTACCCTGCTGAACAAGATGAAAAACCTGATCTCTATGGCCAGTATATGACGAGGAAAAAGGTGATCGACCGGTCTTTCCGGCATTTCTCGGGTTCACAAACCGAAAACAACGTTGATCCAAATGCAAAATTTATCGAAGAGTTGAGTGGTGTAGACATTACCGTTGAACCTAAAAGCCATGTGGCATTCAACAGCATGTCGGAAGTCATTAGGGAAATACTTCCAGCCTTGGAACATCGCACCATCAGGGATAAAGAAGTGATTCGGCTATACACCACGCATAAGAGACCTTCCAACTACGCGGGCCCTCTTTTTGTTATCGATGGTGTGGTCACGAAGAATGCGACGAATTTCTTACGTATCAAGCCTTCTGATGTCCTCTATATCAAGATAGTGAAGGACTATAACAAGTTAAGGCACTTAGGACTATTGACTGACAATGGTGTTATATTAGTCAGAACGCGCCTTAGTGAACAATCATTTGAACAGGAGAATGTATTACCGTTAGAGGGCATTGTTAAGTGCGTGGACTCAAAAGTGTATTCAGGAACTTCGGTACTAAATGACAGAATTCCTGACCTAAGACCTTGCCTGCACTGGAGTCCCGATGCTGCGCTGAATGAGGATCATCAACTGCGAGTGTCTTTTTTTACCTCTGACGATATAGGTGAATATGTTATTCAGATAATGGGCGTTACAGCCACAGGTGAGCCTTTTCAGACGGAACAATCTTTCAGTGTAGTCGTCAACAAATAGTTCCCTTCGAATTTACGATGGTGCAATTTGAAAATCGCTTATTTTCGATGCAATGTTTGAATCGTACCCAATTGCTGATGCCATTCCCGAGCTTAAGCACAAGCTATTAACTGAAAGGGTCATAATTCTTCAAGCGCCACCGGGTGCCGGAAAATCCACAATTCTCCCACTAGCACTTTGGCAGGAGTCTTGGCTCAATGGCAGGAAAATTATCATGCTAGAGCCCCGACGGCTTGCCGCACGGTCGGTAGCCGAAAGGATGTCGTCATTGCGAGGTGAAAAAGTTGGTGAGACGGTCGGCTATCGTGTTCGCTTCGACACACAGGTAACTACCCGAACAAAGATTGAAGTAGTGACGGAAGGAATTCTCACCAGGATGATGCAAACAGACAATAGTCTCGAAGAGGTCGGCCTGTTGATGTTTGACGAATTTCACGAACGGAATCTCCACGCAGATCTTGCCTTGGCACTGAGTCTGCAGATCCAACAGGTCTTACGCCCTGATTTGCGGATAATTATCATGTCGGCCACGTTGGACAGTGAACGGCTTTCAACTTCACTCGGTAGTGTACCTGTCGTTCGTTGTGAAGGCAAGCAATTTCAGGTAGAAGTTCGCTATGACTCTCGCGATTCTGACACACATATATCCACCCGTATGGCGCAGGCCATTCGCAGGGCAATTCGAGAAGACAGAGGTGACATCCTGGCTTTTCTACCTGGAACAGGGGAGATCCGTAGCACACTGCGATTGCTGGAAGAAGAAAACATAAGTACCTCTCTTCATCCGCTATACGGCGATTTATCGTTTCGTCAGCAGCAGGAAGCCATACTTCCAAGCAAAAGTGGTCACCGAAAAATAGTATTGGCAACATCCATTGCCGAAACTTCCCTGACTATTGAAGGGATTGGCGTGGTTGTGGATGGGGGACTTTCACGGGTGCCGCGTTTTGACCCGCGCAGTGGATTGACAAGGCTTGAAACTATCCGCGTGACGAAAGATGCCGCTGACCAACGCGCAGGACGGGCAGGTCGCCTGGGGCCAGGGATTTGCTATCGATTGTGGACGGAAGCCACTCAGAGAAACCTATTGCCTCAGCGCAAGCCTGAAATAGTGGAAGCGGACCTTGCTACCTTGTTGCTGGAGGTTGCTCAATGGGGAATAAATGATGTGAATAGCCTGACATGGGTAACGCCACCTCCTTCGGGTGCAGTGGATCAGGCCAAAGAATTATTGAGGCAGTTGGACGCCTTGGGAGAGGATGGCATCACAAAGTGGGGCAGGGAAATGCTGCGACTACCAACCCATCCCCGAATTTCACACATGCTGATGAAAGCGCATGGAAAGAAGGAGCAATCGCTGGCAACTGACATAGCGGCCGTGCTGGAAGAGCGTGATCCCCTGTCAAGGGATTCCGGTGCTGATATCTCTTTAAGAGTAGAGTGTGTTAGGAGAGTTAGAGGAGGCGAGAAGGTTTTTTCAGATGCTAATGCCTTAGAACGGATTGAGCGCCTGGCGGGAAATTGGCGCAAACTCTTAAAGGTTGATCAAGACAATGCTCCGCCACCTGTGTATGCGGTGGGGAAGTTACTCATAGCGGCATATCCTGAACGAATCGCGCGTCAGCAAGCCAGACAAAGCGAATACTACACGTTGGCCAACGGACGTGTAGCGAAATTGCCAGGACAGGATCCACTTATTCACGAACCGTGGTTGTGTGTTGCCCAAGTGGATGCAGGGCAACGTGAAGGAAGGATATTTCTGGCTGCTCCGGTAGCTGAAGTTGATCTGCAATCCCTGGCGAAGGAGTCTCACATAGTGCGATGGGATGAAGACCGGCAGATGGTAACAGCGGCACTGGAAAAGAGGGTAGGTGGCTTGCTTCTGGAGTGTAGACCTGTTCACAAAATTGATGATGAGAAAAAAAACTCTGTGCTGTTGGAGGTAGTACAGCAAAAGGGGCTGTCGATACTTGGTTGGGATGATGATGCAAGGTTGTTTCAGGCCAGGCTGCAAAATGTAAAGAAATGGCGGCCTGAGGAAGATTGGCCTAATGTAAGTGAGGAGCATTTGTTGAGTACTCTGAAATCTTGGTTGCCACCTTACCTCACACATATTTACAAGCAATCGGAGCTTGAAAAATTGAATGTCAATGCTATGCTGACGGGTCAACTGACCTGGAATCAACAGAATAAATTGGAAGCCCTGGCACCGGTGCAACTTTCTGTTCCAAGCGGCTCGATGATCCCGATCCAGTATTTTTCAGATGGTCGTCCACCCGTTATGGAGGTTCGACTACAGGAAATGTTTGGCTTACGGGAAACGCCCGCACTCAATGAGGGCAGGACCAAAATTCTTCTACACCTTCTTTCGCCTGGGTATAAGCCAGTCCAGGTGACGCAAGACCTCAAAAGTTTTTGGCATACAACTTACTACGAGGTTCGGAAGGAGCTGCGCATGCGCTACCCAAAACATTCCTGGCCGGAAGATCCATGGACGGCGGTGGCGGTGAGGGGGGTGAAGAGGAAACCTCACCCCTGACCCCTCTTCTTGAAGGAGAGGGGAACGCCGGGGATGAGATTGATCTCGATCTGTCGCAATCTTAAATCCGCGCCCTCTCAGGGCCCTCCAGAGTATTTTCTCCGAAGGCGTCAAGACCTTCTTCTTGTTTTCGGCACCGCAAGAAAAATATGCGAATCCAGTTTAGTTTAACCGATTTTTTATGATTTTGAGTGTCCCGTGCGTGTTTTGTATTGTGAAGAAAATGACCATTTGCCGCGAGCTTTAGCTCGTGGATTAAAGTAATAATGAGT
>JAYWDR010000059.1:0-2559 GCA_043779735.1 Cyclobacteriaceae bacterium
TTTGAAAGTCCCTTGAAGGTGATGATCATCTGGCAGCCAGAATTCATGCACCCGTCGGCCGCCAACGGAATCCTTAAAATAGTAGAAGAGCCTCAACCAAACACTTTCTTCATTTTAGTTTCCAACAATCCAGAGCGACTGCTACCGACCATGCTGTCAAGGACACAACAAGTGACCGTGCCGCTATTGTTGGATGAAGACCTGGAGGCATTCCTTCGCAAACAACCTGCTCTCGAGGAGAAAAAGTTAAAAAAAATAGCAGGCGAAGCGGAAGGCAACCTGCGACTGGCCTTAAGCCTGATTGAAAGTGATGAAGAAGATCACCATGAGCAGATGGCCACATGGATGCGCGCCTGCTTCAAAGGTGACTTTGCTCAGTTGATTTCACAGGCCGAAGAATTTCATGCCTATGACAGAATGCAGCAACAATCCTTGTTATTGTATACCCTTACAATGATGCGTGAAACACTGCTGACTTTATCCGGTGCAGATTCCATCCTCCGCAGCCGCAACGGTGAACAAAAATTTGTAAAGGACTTCAGCAAAGTGATGACGATAGGCCGAATTGAAAAAACCTATCTACTGGTCACTGAAGCAAGTTTCCATTTGGAGAGAAATGGCAGCGCCAAAATGATTTTTCTGGACTTATCTCTGCAGATATACAAGGCCATGAATTCCTGAGATTTTGTAGCCTCGCCGCTCGAACTTTTATTTAGTGAAAAACTAATTTATTTTTGCTTTCAATTCTAAGAAATATGACAAAGACCATCACTATTTTCTTCTCTTTTATGCTTCTCATGACGAGCTGTGCCCAGGATAAGAAAGACGCCGTCATCACCATCAAGACCAACCGTGGCGAAATGGTTGCCATTTTATTTGATGAAACTCCTAAACACAAGGAGAATTTCATAAAACTTGCCAAAGAACATTATTTTGACAGCATTCTCTTTCATCGTGTAATTCCAGGCTTTATGATCCAGGGCGGTGACCCAAACTCAAAAAAGGCACAGGTGGGACAGTCTCTCGGTCAAGGCGGACCAGGCTACACTGTTGATGCCGAATTCAACTCAAGCTTTTTTCATGAAAAAGGCGCTTTGTCGGCAGCGCGTATGGCAGATCAGGTAAATCCTTCTAAGGCTTCGAGCGGCAGTCAGTTCTATATTGTTCAGGGCACGGTACTTTCACCCTCCGATGTCGATAATCTTAAGTTCGACCAAATAAAACTAATGACCGGCCTTCGCAAAATGTTTGAAGCCCCCGCCAACAAGCCTTTGTTAGATTCGCTAACGCAACTCTACAATTCCGGCGATATGTCCTCCTACCAAAAACGCCTTTTTGAATTGGCCCCCAGGATAGAAAAAGCTACTGGAACCAAGGTGACAAAGGATATCTCCGCGGAGAAACTAAAAATCTATACAACAGTCGGTGGCGCGCCACACCTGGACGGAGAATACACGGTGTTTGGCAAAGTCATCAACGGCCTTGAAGTCATTGACAAGATTGCTGCCGCACAAAAAGATGGCTCCGATCGACCTTTGGAAGACATACGCATGTTCATTACCGTACAAGAAATGTCCAAGAAGAAAATAACCAAGGAATACGGGTACGTATATCCAGTCACTAAGAAGTGATCAAAATCCTTGTTACCGGCTCGAATGGGTTGCTGGGGCAGAAGCTGACCATGCTCCTGGATGCTGACCCTCATGTGGACGTCATTGCCACCGCGCGCGAAAGGCTGAATTATGGGCTGACCAGGGGTCAATTCGAAAGACTGGATGTCACCCGAAGTGAAGAAGTGGAAAAAGTCATCACCCACACAAGGCCAGCAGCGGTTATCCACACTGCCGCGATGACGCAGGTAGACCAGTGTGAAACGGAGATTGAAAAGTGTTGGCTAAACAATGTGACGGCCGTGAAATACCTGGTTCAGGCCTGTGAAAAAACGGGTGCTCACCTCATTCACATTTCCACAGATTTTGTTTTTGATGGCACCGATGGCCCTCTGGATGAAACCGCCATGCCAAATCCTCTAAGTTATTACGGCAAGAGCAAATTAGCGGCAGAAGAAATAGTACAGAAAAGCAAACTCAACTGGACAATCCTGCGCACCGTGCTGGTCTATGGAATCACCACAGACATGAGCCGATCCAATATTGTGTTATGGGTAAAGAAAAGTCTTGAAGAGGGGAAGACCATCAACGTTGTCAATGATCAATGGAGAACGCCCACGTTGGCGGAAGATCTGGCAACCGGGTGCATGCAGGCCGCGAAGAAGAAAGCCAAGGGCATTTTTCACATTTCGGGTGAAGAAATGATGACACCCTATGATATTGCCATACGGACAGCAGAATTTTTTGCCCTGAACAAGGATCTCATAAAGAAAACGGACTCAACACAATTCACTCAACCAGCGAGGCGGCCACCAAAAACGGGCTTCATCATCGAAAAGGCTAAACGTGAGCTTGACTACCAACCGCACAGTTTTGAAGAAGGACTGGCGGTGATCAAAAACTCATTGATACGATAATCCTATCTGAATAGCAGGATTACCGTTGACCG
>JAYWDR010000060.1:0-7516 GCA_043779735.1 Cyclobacteriaceae bacterium
CTACCCACAAAATTTTGCCATTCATCCTTGCTCAAATTGCGTTTGACGTAGGAACATAATGCCTTTGCCATCGCCTCTGCTGTCACTGGCCATACGCGGATAGATTGTTTTACCTTTTGCCCACTATTGTGAACAGCGATCAGCAGCTGTTTGTCATCAGGCGTGAAGGCTGCACTCCATACCCAGTTATCGCGGGTTTGATCATTCAACACGACTGGTTGATCGGCGAGTCTGTACCAGTTCCATAGACGACCGGTATGATCGCGGCTGGTGGTAGCGACCAATGTCCCGGCATGGTTAAAGACTATTTGCTCAATGTGGGCGGTGTGGCCCGTAAGAACACGCTGCGGTAAATTGCTGTCCTCAGTAAATATTTTTACCTGACCATAAGCATTTCCTGCCAGCACTCTGTGGTTGTCAGGAGCAAAGGCCAGGGCTGTAAAATTTTCAGCCGGGGCTTTGTAGAGGATTTTTTCGGCGTAGTTATTCGCTATGTCCCACAAGTAAATTCCTCCTTCGGCACCGGCGCCCGCCAGCTTCCTTCCATCACTACTGATCACCAGCGCATTAATTCTCTCTTTGGGTTTGATCACCTCCCTGACTGTATTAAAATCCGTGAACTGAATGCTCATACCCGTGTGATCACGAACGTAGACGCCATTTTCTTTCACAGAATAGATCAGTGTCTCCACCATTGAGACTCCGGGAATTTTTCTTGGCGCTTTACGAGGGTTTTTCAGGTCGTATAACTCGAGATAACTCTTGTTCAGAGCAAGCGTAGCACCGCCGGCCACCAGCCAGTTTCCATCAGGGCTTACATCGAGTACATTTACCTGGTAATCCTTTCTGCGGCCTGCGACGGAATCCTGTTTCCAAATAGCCCCTTCGCGGGTCCAGCGTAAAATTCTTCCGTCACTACCGCCGGAATATATTTCTTGGCCGTGCGTCACCAGCGCACGGGCAGCGCCGGGATCATGCCCTCTCAGATCGCGAGCAAGTGGGTCGTTGGAACGGACAACCGCTGCGTACAAGCCATTGTAAATATCGTTGTCACTTGGATTTCCAGAATATTTCACATTGAACTTGTACGCCTGCAGGGCCACCAACGCTTCTTGTCCAGCATCATCGTGGAGTTCTATGGATTTGAGGGCCATGGCCTTCCCTTGGGCGATGTAACGCGAACGGTTGGCTGCATCATTTGCAATGCGGGCCTTCTCATGTTCAGCTTCGGCAATTTTCTGCTGCTGGATGGCTTTGACCTCACTCATCTTAGCCTTTTCTTCAGAGATTTCAGCCTGGCGTTGCGCTATTGCTGCCTGTAGTCGTTTTATTTCGGCGTCTTTTCTGGCAGCCGAAGCTTCGGCCTGGGCCATCGAAGTCTCTTGTCTTCGTTCCTCGGCGATCTTTGCCTGTTTGTTAGCTTCTGCTTGGTTGACATCAGCTACTTGGTTGGCACGTTCTGCTTCAACAACAGCCTTCTGTAAGTTGGCTTTGGCAAGTTCTTTTTGCTCCTGATAATTTACAAGACCAAGTGTGGAGGTAACCAATAGGATGGCGATCATGCCTATTAGCGCGTAGACCAGTTTGCTGTTGGACTTCATTGTTAGCAGCATTCAAGATAAGAAGAAAATACATTTTTCTGCGGATTTACTCAGATTGAATACAGGGAGATCAACGGAGCGGGAACATTTTCCAGCAGATTCGCGCGGATCGAATGCACGCAGATCAACGCAGAGGGAATACATTTTCCCGCAGATTTGAAAGGATCGAATACACGGAGATCAGCAAAGGTGAAATACATTCAGAACTCAGCGGAAATCTGCGTGTATTCAATCTGCGGTGATCAGCGGGAAATGTATTAGAGTTAATTCCGCCGGGAAAAGGTACTCAGAATCCATACACCCTGCTCATATCCCGCTGCAGCCAGTTGTCAGTTGGGTAATACTCATTACTATTAATGGTGTGAATGGAGAATGCCTGCCTTGAGCGGCCGCTGGTATTCGGCAGACTGTAGTGGGGTAGAAATCCATGCAGGACCACACATGTTCCCTTCTTTACTTCGAGAGGCATCATTCCCTCCATGGATAAAGGCGCATCGTCAAAGATGGTGAATTCAGTGCCACCTCCAACCTTTCTTCGGAAGCGTGATCGCAATGAAGTACGATGGCCGCCGAGTTTTGACCATAGGCAACCATTTTCCTGCGTAGCGTCTTCTAGTGCGAACCAGAAGCCGATGCAGGAGTCGGGCTCCGTGTAAAGGAAAGTGGAGTCTTGGTGCACATCCACGACCCCGCCGATGCGGGCGTGTTTGAGGATGAGCATACTTTGAATAATGAGTGCGTCCTTCATGCCAAGGTCACTCACCAGCTTTTTCATCTGGGGCGATCTGGAGAAAGCATTGAATACCGGATCAAGGTCGTGCAGACCGTGTCCAATTTTATTTAGTGAATGAAACAAGTCGCCTTTCAGTTTTCCATAAACGTCAAAAGCATCTTTCTCAAAAAAGAACGAGATGCGGTCGCCCGAGTTTAGGAAATAATCATCGCTGGTCCTGGTTTGATTCGATGTTTGAAAGACGGAAGGATGGCCTTCGAAATTGAAGCCAGACGCCAGCTCCTCCCCTCGCTTCATCAGGGCGTCGCAGTCCTGCAGTGTGCAGAATCCATCCAGGACAAGAAATCCATCTTCCTGAAACTGTTGGAGTTGATTTTTCACGATGTTAATGTATGACCCTTGCGCGATCTTTCAAATAGGAATCGTATTCCGCAAGATAAGATTGAAGACAAAGTCCGATTGCGCCCGAAAGCTTTCCGGATGAACTTCCAGACGGCTTCCGTTCTGGGTTCATGGGCAGGCTATACCATGGCTAATTCCATCATGGGCAGCATCTGGGAATACTATTCCGGTGTGAATGCTGCGACCGTTGCTGTTTCGGTCAGCTTGCTTTTTATTATTTCATTTATCGCTATTGGGTACAAGGTGTTTACGGCTGCGAGGATGAATCCGGTGCCGTGCTTGTTTCCTGACCGGCCAGTATGCTCACACAAATGGCATTGTCGACAATACCGTCCGCGACGAACAAAGCCATCGCCTGTTGACTTTTCCGCGGGCGCTCGACAACGCCGGGTATGAGACCGCGTTCATCGGCAAGTGGCACATGGGCAACGACGATTCACCCAGGCCCGGCTTTGATCATTGGGTGGCACTGAAAGGACAAGGAGAAGCCATTGATCCCAAGCTGAACATCGACGGCGAACGAAAAACGGTTAATGGTTATGTCACCGATATTTTCACTGACTTTTCCGTAAAGTTCATCGAGAAGAAACGTTCATCGCCTTTTCTCCTTTATCTCTCTCACAAGGCCCTTCATCCCAATATCCTTCAGCGCGACGACGGTAGCATAGCGCCGATTGGAGAGGGCGGATTCATCCCGGCAGATCGGCATAAAGGGATGTATGCGAGTGAAATATTTCCCCGGCGGCCGAACGCCTTCATCCCTCCGCCGGATAAACCTGCTTTGGCCCGGCGGGTCGGGGATCTTCCTTTGCTGGGAAAAGAAACCGCTACAACTGAAATGACCATCCGGGAGCGTGCCGAGATGCTGATGGCGGTGGATGAAAGCTTGGGAAAGGTGATGGAAATTTTGAAAGCACAGGACCAGTTGGACAATACCGTGATCGCATTTACCAGCGACCACGGGTATTGGTACGGTGAGCACGGACTCAACGATGAACGAAGGCTCGCCTACGAAGAGGGCATCCGCATACCATTTCTAATACGATATCCACCGACCATGCCGGCAGGGACCAAACGGAATGAGATGGTTCAAAGCATAGACCTGGCTCCTACCCTTTTGGAGCTGGCAGGGCTAACCCCGGGCAGTTACATCCAGGGAAGATCGTTGCTCCCGCTGCTGAGTGGAAGAGGACAAGACTGGCGCAAGACCATACTCATCGAGTACTACAGTGACACCGTTTTCCCACGGGTGGTGCAAATGGGTTACCGCGCCGTGCGCAACGAGCGTTACAAATACATTCAATACATGGACTTAAAAGATATGGATGAATTGTACGATCTTCAGTCCGACCCCTACGAGCTGCAAAACCTGATCAACCTTCCTTCTTCGGCAGGGCTCCTTGGCAAAATGAAGGAAGAACTGGAGAGGGAGTTGAGGGAAACTGGTGCAGGTAGCGAGTCGGTAAGCGGCCTCGCCCGCCGTAGCGCCGCGCGTAGGCGGGTAATCGGTAAGGTAATACATGCCTTTTTATTTGCACCTTGCGACCACCATCGGCTACGGCATTGGTAGTACTAGCAGCATTTCTTGTCCTCTAAAATTAACTGATGAACACCAAACAAATTGTACTTGCATCAAGGCCGAAAGGCACACCCACGCTTGATAATTTCAGGTTTGAAAATATTGACTTAGCTGAAATACAAGTAGGCGAGGTTTTGTTGGAGGGCTTATATTATTCAGTTGACCCGTATATGCGTGGCAGGATGAATGATGCAAAATCATACGCTGCTCCGTTTCAGGTAAATGAGCCCATTCAAGGTGGCGTAGTGGCCAAAGTGGTGAAAAGTAAATCGGATTATTTCAAAACCGGTGATTTAGTTTCAGGTATGTTACCCTGGCGCCAACAATTCGTGGCGCATGAAAAGACCATACGGAAGATTGATGCAACCCTTGCGCCGGCAAGTTATTATTTGGGGATACTGGGGATGCCCGGTCTCACTGCCTATTTTGGATTGATGCATATCGCCAAACCAAAAGCCGGAGAAACCGTAGTGGTATCCGGCGCAGCAGGAGCCGTAGGTTTAGTGGTTGGTCAGATAGCAAAAATACAGGGCTGTCGTGTCATTGGCATTGCTGGTTCCGATGAGAAAACAACATTATTGAAAGAGGCATTTGGTTTTGATGAAGCCATTAATTACAAAACGACTGCCAACCTAAGAAAAGCCATAGGAGCAATATGCCCCACCGGGGTAGATATTTATTTCGATAATGTGGGCGGCGAAATATCGGATGCCGTGATCAGCAATATTAATTTTAATGCACGCATTCCTTTATGCGGGCAGATATCGCTATACAATGGCACTGAACTACCCATGGGGCCACGTTTACAGCCCATGCTGTTAACTAGAAGCGTCCTGATGCAGGGCTTTATTGTTAGCAATTATCAAAGTCTTTTCCCGGAAGGCTTCCAGCATTTGGCGCAATGGGTGAAAGAGGGCAAACTGAAATTTACAGAAACGATTATTCACGGTTTTGATCAGCTACCTACCGCGTTGCTTGGGCTATTCAAAGGCGAGAATACAGGCAAGATGATTGTTGAGGCATAGTCCTATTACAATTTGCCTTGGGTTATGCTTTAGACATTTCCATTGGTGTTGTTACCAAACCGACCACTCAACGACAACAATGCCTCCTTTTCCTGGACTTTATAAGGCAGCTGAAAACTTTATTTCTTCGCAGGGTTCGCGTTTTCCGCTGGGTTCATTTCCGGCATCAGACCCAGCTGAGACATCATTTTCAGTTCTTCAAAGTACCCCCAGTGTTCAACTACTTTGCCATCGGCAAATTTGAAAATATCCACACCGCTAAAATCTACGGGTTTGTTTGTCGCTGGCATTGCTCCTATAGGTCCTGAATTGGTTGCTTTTGTGTTATACATAACAGCCACCAAATCGCCTTCAGCCACCATCGACATTGTGGTAACTTTAAAGTCAGGAAAAGCGGTGCGGTAATACGTAGTGATATCTTTAAACCCCTGGATTCCGGTGGTTTTTATTTCAGGGACACCCTGATGCTCCACGTAATTGTCTTTCATATAAATTCCAAGGCTATCTGAGTTTCCTGTACTAAACGTATCAAATATTTTTTGTGCAGCCATTTTGTTTTTCTCTATCATGGCGGAATTATCATTTTGCTTTTCCTGGGGAGTGCATGAGAACAAAAACAAAACAGCGACAGCAAAACTGACAGTAATCATATTGCGTGTTTTCATAAAATCTATTATTAAGGGTTAGTATGGGAATGTCTACTAAAGATAAAAATTACACACTTAAAATCAAATACGCATACACTTTTTGCCTGATGTATCAATCCATGATTTGGTATGGTTCTAATCGCTTTTCCTTCTTTCCCGGACGATGTCAGTCACACCGTTGGAAACAAGTTGTATTTCAATGATGTCAGAAACAGTGAATCCTCAGCGTTACTTTGACTTAAACCTGAACTTGTAAGCACCTACGGCCTGAATGGAGAATCCATAATCTTCTGTCTTTCCGAAGTGCAAATACTTAAGCTCCGCTTCGAGGTGAAAGCGGTCGTTAATTGGTTTGCGATAAAGAGCAGAAACCTGTGCGTCGGCGAGCGACAACACGGTGCTCTCGATGGTACTCCCGGGAGTCGACACTTGTGAGAGCAAGACGGATAATCCCTGGCCGCCAGTAACATAAAAATGCGGCGTAATTCTAATTTTGAAGCATAAGAGAATCGGAATCGCTGAAAGCCTCGCTTCACCAATCGTAGTATTCGATCCAGCCGAATCTATTTTTACCGAGTAGATCGTGTAGTAACCAACTTCTCCGCCCAAAGAGAGTCGGTGCTCTGGTTCCCATAAAAGTCTGCCTGAAAACCCAATATGATCTTTCAGAATGCGGTTGGGCTGGGTCTTCAGCGTGTTGACGTAGTAAAACAGTCCTACCCCGGCACTAATTGAAAAATTGTTGGATTGTTTTTCCTGTCCATGCGCATGCATCCCAACCAGACAAGACCACGAAAGCATAAGCAGGTAACGCATACCTTAATCGTGAATGTAATGGTAGTAGCCAAGAAAATTTTGGAATCTATCGAAGTTATTGAGATAAGGATTGGGACCCACTGAAGCGAATACGGAGAATTTGGGAGTTTGCGTTGTGTCATACGCAAGAATTTCCAGGTGAAGAAGGAACGCCAGGAATATGCGGTACTTTTTCATTCCTCAGGGCTTGACGTAATAGTAATACACAGCATATGCTGGAAAATCGGAAATAAGGCCGTCAAAGTCTCCATTTTCAAGATAGGATCTAGTATAAACCTCAGAGTTGACCGTCCAGGTGTAAACCTGCATACCCAAGCTATGAGCCCGTTTCACATCGGCATTTAACGTTCCTTCCGTCCACCGTGGTCCCCAATATTTGAAATTCAATGCAATGGTTTTATCCAACTCCAATTCGTACATAAGGGGGAGATCTGCGTAGCTCGGCTGTTTAAAATACTCCGCCAGCACACCTTCGCTGGGAATGTCCGTGATGAAAATGATTTTATTGCCTTTCGCGAGGGCGTGCGCCTGCGCGCGTCGGATAACTGGTTCCATGTATTTAAATACGTCGGGGTTTCCCTTTATATCTAGCCACACATATTTTAAGTTCGTGGAATCTACGGCGAGCGTCAGCGCCTCCTCTACACTGGGTATTCGTTGGCCATCAATCAACCTGACAGCGTTTTTCAGCAGATTCCATGTCACCTTGTCAA
>JAYWDR010000061.1:0-2558 GCA_043779735.1 Cyclobacteriaceae bacterium
CGTACATGCGCCATGCAGTTCGCACCAGTGTGCGAACTGAGTTTCTTCGAGGACAACTGCGGGCTTCAGTCAAAGGAAATGCCGGCGCACGTTCGCCAATAAATAAGGCTTCATGTGGCCGGCACGGCCCAGCATGAAGCCTCTGTTGCACCGAACCTTCGGTAGCGGCGAGTCAGATTTTTTTATATGGGGATTGAATGGTGTGAATTGCTTTACGCAGCGCACTCGTGAGAGAATGCGACAAGTTATTTACGACCAGTTAGGCAGTCATCTTCAAGGTTTATATCAATGTTGATAGCCGGCGATTCATTGTTATTCTTTTTCACAGTCATTTTTTCTACAAGACATAAAGCAGTGGCTAGGCCTTTTCTATTGCTGAAAGACTAACGGTTGTTTCTTTTGAATCAAGTACTGAATAAAAGTTCTGTCAGGTGGGCCTCGCCTGTCGAAACAGAGTAGAGTCACCATGGTTTGCTGTTTGCACACCGGACAGCAGTCGGGATTATAACCGAGGTCATTGCTTATCTGTTTCCAGTCTTTCTTTTCTACTTTTTGGTAAAGGCTGTTAAGTTGCTCATGAATCATAGGAAGTGTTTTCTGTTTGCGCTTACTGCTCAGGATTCCATAGTGACGAATGCGGGGAAATCCTTTCGGAAGAATATGAAGTGAAAACCTGCGGATGAATTCCTTCGATTCCAGTGTCATCACTTTATTCTTGCCCGCATCCCGGTAATCCTTGTAGCGGAAAGTCACTGCATGGTCTGTAATACTTGTAATGCGATGATTGGAGATGGCGATCTTATGCGTGTAACGCCCCAGGTATTCGATCACTTGCTTAGGTCCGCCGAAAGGGCGTTTGGCATAGACGACCCAGGCAGTTTTGAACAATTCATTATAAAACGATTTATCCAATTCCTTTATCGTGCTACGCAGGGCTGTCACAAACCTTGCCCGGAATACGCTGCTCATCGCTTTCACGGGAAAGAGAAATTTGCCTTTACTGCGTGCATGCTTCCAGTGACCAGCTGGTGTTATGCCGCCACCGGGGAGGATACAATGTATATGGGGGTGCAGCGAGAGGTTCTGTCCCCAGGTGTGTAGGATACTGATCATACCAGTATCTGCGCCCAGATGTTTCTCATCCTGGGAGAAAGATCGGATCACACTCCAGGCCGTGTCGAAGAGTAGTTTGTACATCTTTGCTGGTTTATACAAGCACAGCTTGTTTAATTTATCCGGTAAAGTGAACACCACATGGAAATAAGGCACAGGCAACAGTTCAGCTTCTCTGGCCTGTATCCACCGCTCACGCTGTATTTGCTGGCACTTGGGGCAATGGCGATTTCTGCACGAGTTGTAGCTGATGCGCACATGGCCACATCCTGTGCATAGATCAACATGGCCACCCATTGATGCGGTACGACATCGCCGGATGGCATCCAGTGTACGCAATTGCCAGGTGTTGAATCGGTGAGTACGCACGACCTCCAGCCAATGTGTGTTCAGCACATCGGCTACTTCGTAAGCAGGCCGCACGGATCAGACTTTTTCGTACAGCCTATCGAGCGGAGAGAATGGTGCTTGCCTTCCTGACTTGGCCACATGCAAATACACCATGGTGGTCTGAATGTGAGCATGGCCCAGTAACTCTTTGATAGAAACAATATCGAGTCCATCTTCGAGTAAGTGCGTAGCGTAGGTGTGGCGAAGGGTGTGAACGGTAACATGCTTTTGAATACTGGTTTTCTTTGTCGATTCTCTCACTACCCACTGTACCCCTTTTTGTGAGAAGCCTTCGTGATGGTCCTTACCGTTGAAAAGCCACTTATGCGGACGCTCTGCTTCCAGATAGGTTTTCAAACCACGAGACAGGTGAGTGCCGATAGGAACATACCGGTCTTTGCGTCCCTTACTTTGTCGCACATGGATCATGTTGCGTTCGAAGTCGACATCTTTGATGTGTAACGAACGGGCCTCCTGACAGCGCAATCCGCAACCGTAGAGTAAGCCGATTAACACACGATGTTTAAGGAGTACCGGTGCTTTGAGCAATTCTTTCATTTCAGAGCGTCCCAAGACGACAGGCAATTTATTGTCCCGCTTAAGCTGAGGTAGCCTGATAGCCCGATCATCAAGACCTTCACAGCGGAACAGGAAGCGGAGACCGTAGACAGTGTGCTTAAAAAAGGATTCCGAAGGAGTTTTGTTTTCCTTCTTGACCGATAAAAGGTATTCCTCAATCTGCTCAAGGTCAAGGTCCGTAGGGAGGCACTTGAAATACAAAGACAAATGGGCAATACACCGCATGTAATTGTTCAGTGTACTGAGGCTTTTTCCGCTGACGATGATCTTTTTCTCCAGCCGCTTGTGGAGGCCTTTGAATCCTGCTACTTTAGCACAGGCGCGCTGCACCAAGGTAGTCTCTTGTTGCTTCATGATGTTCATAGTTGTAAAAGTTTGGTTGACTTATACAATCTACTATGAAGTGGGCAAGAGCTACCGAAGGTTTAGTGCAACATCGTGTATACTTCATAGCGTGCGAGAATTTTAAATTTTAG
>JAYWDR010000062.1:0-2556 GCA_043779735.1 Cyclobacteriaceae bacterium
AAAATAGGGCCCCCAACTGTGCGGGTTAATCATACCTTGCACGCGGCGGTATCGCTTCGCTTGAAAATTGGTTTGAGAAACATTCTGCAAGAGTGTAGGATTTCCCTCCTGGTCCACTAAATGTTGGAACAAATTATTGGGCGATGGAGGAAGGCCTTCTACTTTTTTCCACAAGGAGGGATCAAAGGGCATCTGTACAACATCCAGACCATCACGAGTCTGGTCATTGTAATAAATAGCTTTCCCATCCAAGGATACTGCCGTGTTGTATGCGCCGAATTTGCTGGATGTTACCTGGAATCGTTCTTGTGAGTCAAGGTTTATGGAATAAATATTGTCGATACCATTTGCAGGGGAATTGAAGAAAATGAAATTTCTAAAGGGCACCGGATAACCGATATTTTCTCCAGAGAAAGGAATCAGATCGGCTGAAGTACCCGGCAAAATATCAAATCTGGTGATGGTCTTCCCTTTGGCATTGGTTCGCAGGGCCACTACGCTCTTTCCATCTGATGTCCAATGAGGCATTGTCAATAAATCATTGTCAGGATTGGGCATGGCATTAAGCACTTTTCCTGAGAAGTAATCTAGAATGACCAATCGGATCATATAGTCCGTAGTTGTCTCTATCGTGGCCACCCGGTAGCCATCTGGTGACAGCGCCGCCGCCGAATAGCGCGAATGCCTGGAAATAATTTTTGATTCTTTGTTTCCAAAATCAAAGCCTTTGATGACCGAGTAAGTATGAACCAGCCATCGGGGATCATAGCGAAACTCATTCCACACAACCCGTTGATTGGAGGCCGACAACATACCAGCATCATTGATCAACCCCTGCACATACCGCTTTTCTTCCGTGCCATCCTCAGATAGTACCACCAACTGTTCAATATCCCCGATGCCAGATTTTGTGACAAGTATTTTACCATTCTCCAGCGGTTGCGGAAATGAATAATCTGTGTAGGCTGAAGATTTTCTTTTGCTGATAGTCTTAAATGATGTAAGCTGAATACCCGCAATGGCCTTTTCATAATCTTTCTTGCGCTCCGATGCCATCTCGTTGTACAAATCCTTCACATACAGTCCCGTTTCTTTTTTGAGGGCGTTGGAGAAGGCGAAGGGGATAAAGGGAACGCTCCAGGACCGACCTACTACCTTCTCCCAAATCAGAGGGTCACCTGTTTTCTTGCGCAAATAGGATACCAAGTTGTACCCCAACACATAGTGGTTAGGAATATTATCCTTGTAGGAACGTAAGTACTGCTTATGGTAATTAAAAGTTCTCCCTTCCATGATGTTGGTACGGAAGACCAAATCAAAGTTTGGAATACGACCTCTTCCACTTTGTGTAAAGGCCGTCTCAGTAGCGACCGCATCCCCTTCCCAAAACCATTGTGGAGCGCCGGCGAACGCCAGTCCCGCAACGGCGCGCTGCCCAAAGGCATAATAAATGAACTTATTGAAGCCTGTAATACTTCGTTGAAACTGTACCATATGACGATACTCGTGACTTGACAGCAAGTTCAGCCAGTCATTGTTGCCGGCAAAGTTGTAATTCTGTGCAGGCATAGTATAAAACTCCGACCGTCTTGGTGCGAGCGTTACAAAACCATTAGACTGTGACGATTGATTCTGAAGAATAATTGAAATCTTCTTGGGAAGCACACCCATTGATTTGGCTTCAGGTTCACGAATAGTTTCCAGGGTGTTGGCCACACGCTTAGCCTGATCCTCAAAGCCTTTTGGATAAAGCACCCGAAAGTTGGGTGTATTCAACTGGTACCATTTTACACCCGGAGCGTTCGTCTCCTGGGTAGCAGACTCCTGCGAGAAGGCATTGATCGAGGCTAGGCTTAGAATCAGGAAGAGACCACAGCGGAACGATGACATGTCAAGTTCTTTAACCTGAAAACTACACCTTGAAAGTCAAAATAAAAACTCGAAAACGCAAAATCACCAGGTTTGGGTAGTTCTGGACTTAAGGGATATATCGTTTACCTAAACCTGATACCGCTGAGACATTAAAGAACCCAACCACTTTGTTCCCTCCTGGATTCACATTTGAAATATTGGTCGATACGTTCGAGAGTGGTTTTGAGAAGAGCTCCTGAAAACCACCAGGACGATCAGTTTGAACCTGCACTTCCTTAAGGTAGTTGAAAGCGGCAAGGGTAATCGAGTGAATCTGTACATTGATCGAATCGCCGGCAAGAAACGGTGATAGAGACTTGCCATTGCTATCCTTGTCCTTCGCATTGATACCACGCCGGAGAGGCGTAATAAAAACAACTCCATCCGTCAGGCCACCGGCAGAAAATCCAGCATCGTAGGCCACAACTATTTCACTGGGTTTATTGAGACGAACACCATTCTTGTACGACCGTACCCAATAGGTATCACCCGGACCTGCGGGATCAGTGGCCCAGAATTCCCCGCGGATGATTTCTTCCTTCGTCCCAAGCCGCTTGTCTTTATCAAAAGATATACTATCGATGAGCGGCACACGACCCATGTAGGCTGACGACTCATAGGTCTCACCACTTAGTTGTATGCTCA
>JAYWDR010000063.1:0-2552 GCA_043779735.1 Cyclobacteriaceae bacterium
TAATGGCTGAACTAAGAGACATATTGTACACCGTGCGCATTACTTCCACCTCCGGAGATATGAACGTTGAAGTGATGGGTGTCACCTTTGATTCGCGCAAGGTTAAGCCGGGATTTCTATTTGTGGCCATCAAGGGCACCCAAACAGACGGTCATACTTTTATTGACAAGGCCATTACAGCGGGGGCATGTTCCATCGTTTGCGAAGTCTTGCCTGAGAATGTCAATGAAAAAATAACGTTTGTCAGCGTAAAGAACAGCGCGCATTCGTTGGGAATAATTTGCAGTAATTTCTATGGTGCCCCCTCCAACAAGATAAAGTTGGTCGGTGTGACAGGAACCAACGGTAAAACAACTGTAGTCACCCTTCTGCATAAATTGTTTCGTTCATTAGGCCACCCATGTGGATTGCTTTCAACGGTAGAAAACAGGATTATCGATGAGGTTTATCCCTCTACTCACACCACACCAGACTCGATACAAATTCATGAATTGCTGGTGAAGATGATTGAGAGCGGTTGCACATACTGCTTCATGGAAGTGAGTTCACATGCGGTTGACCAGGGCAGGATTGAAGGGTTACATTTTACCGGAGCCATTTTTACCAATATCACACACGATCACCTCGACTATCACCGGACATTTGAAAGCTATATCCGTGCGAAGAAGGGATTCTTTGATGGTCTTTCAGCAGAGGCATTTGCATTGGTAAATGTGGATGACAAGAGGGGGATGGTAATGCTCCAGAATTGCAAAGGAAAGAAGATAGCCTATGGGTTAAAGAAAATGGCTGACTTCAAGGCCAAAATAATAACCAATTCCATTGAGGGTCTTGAACTGGAAATCGGAGAGAGGAATGTCTGGTTCAAGTTGATTGGGGATTTTAATGCATACAATCTTTTAGCCGTGTATGGTGCTTCGTGCCTGCTGGGGGAAGATCCTGAAATGGTATTGCTTAAGTTATCAGCGCTGGCAAGTGTCCCCGGCAGGTTTGAGTTAGTAATGCCTGGTTCCAAATTTACCGCCATCGTGGACTATGCCCATTCTCCTGATGCGCTGAAAAATGTCCTGGAGACTATTGAACATTTCCGCACCGGCCAGGAGCAAGTAATCTCTGTGGTGGGATGTGGAGGAGATCGAGACCGTACCAAAAGACCACTGATGGGCGCTGTGGTGTGCAAGTATTCCAACAAAGTGATATTCACATCTGACAATCCTCGGAGTGAAGATCCAATGGAAATAATAAAAGAAATGCAACAGGGTGTAGGCCCTACTGAAGCTAAGAAAACTCTGGTGATGGTGAACCGGGAGGAGGCAATCAAAACGGCCTGCATGATGGCAAAAGAGAAAGATATCATTCTGGTAGCTGGAAAAGGACATGAGAATTATCAGGAAATCAAGGGAGTGAAATATCCTTTTGACGACAAGGAAGTGCTGGAGCGGATGTTAAAGCTATTTGCTAATTGATTTGAAAATGAAACGATTTGAAAATTTGGATATGAGAACGATTTATGAATTTGAATCCCAGCTTCAAATCACCAAATTATTTAATTGAAATGCTCTACTACCTGTTCAACTATATCGACAAACAATTTGATTTCCCTGGGGCAGGGCTTTTTCAATACATTTCCTTTCGCGCAGGAGCGGCTGCTGTTTTGTCATTGTTGATCACCATTACGTTTGGTAAAAAGCTGATCGATTATTTGAGAAAAAAACAGGTGGGCGAGGATATCCGGGATCTCGGTCTTGAGGGGCAGATGCAGAAGAAAGGTACGCCTACGATGGGTGGCTTAATTATTCTTTTGGCTATTCTAATCCCAACGCTGTTGTTGGCCAAGTTAGACAATGTGTACATCGTCCTGCTCATAACTGCAACCGTTGGGCTAGGGCTCATAGGCTTTTTGGATGACTATATAAAAGTGTTCAGGAAAAATAAGGAGGGCCTGGCGGGAAAATTTAAGATCGTAGGACAAGTGGGAATCGGTTTGATTGTAGGACTGACACTGTACTTTAATGAGAATGTGGTTATTCGCGAAAATACAACGAAAGCTACCGCAATAGAATCATTACACCCATCGACTGATGCCTTTGAGCCGGGGGTCAAGTCTACCAAGACGACGGTGCCCTTTTTGAAGAATAACGAATTCGATTATAGCAGTCTTGTTCCCTGGCTGGATAAGAGCTACACATGGATCATTTATACATTGGTGGTCATCCTGATTCTTACCGCCGTATCGAATGGCGCCAATATTACCGATGGAATTGATGGGCTTGCAGCTGGCACTTCGGCAATTATCGGGTTGACGCTGGCCATCTTCGCCTACCTGTCGGGCCGCATTGACTTCAGCAGTTATCTCAATATCATGTACATCCCTAATCTGGGCGAGTTGGTGATATTTTGCACTGCCTTCGTCGGTGCCTGCCTGGGCTTCCTTTGGTACAATGCCTACCCTGCCCAGGTTTTCATGGGTGACACTGGCAGCTTGTCTTTGGGGGGAATCATCGCAGTGGTTGCTTTGGCAGTGCGCAAAGAACTCATGATACCACTTTTGT
>JAYWDR010000064.1:0-2550 GCA_043779735.1 Cyclobacteriaceae bacterium
ATTATTCAAGATAACCTGGTGGAAAAAATGCGTAGTCATTATTATGCTCAAATGGGTGAACCCTATCATCCTATTACCACCAAAGAAGCTGACTATCGGGCCAAGCGCATAACCGACTATCTTAACCTGACGGACCGCATGGTAAAGCAACAGGTAGAGAAATTAAGAAACGAGGCCTTTGAAACAGGCTCTGAAATCAACAAATACTTTGACATGCTTCCGGATGACAGCGACCTGAAGGACATCTACCGGAAAATTCCTAGTCTGGATAATCCGGATGACAGGGAACAACTGGAAAACTGGCTGAGGGAACAAATCACCCCCGGGTCCATAGATGTTAACATCATGACCAAACTGGATAGAAATAATTCGGATAAGCAAGGCAACATCATTGAAGACGGTTCCGATGCGGTGGCTGCCTTGCGCGGTTATGCGAATAGTAATCTTACAAACTCATCGCTGATACTTTCAGCGGGTATGAATCCCCGTCTGTTTAGTTACATGGAAAGACTCAGTGTATTTGATGCTGATCCCTATGGTAATTTCAACAAGAAAATTGTCATCAAAGTATCGGATTACCGTTCGGCCTTTATCCAGGGAAAAATGCTGGCGAAGAAAGGGTTATGGGTTAGTGAATTCAGAATTGAGTCGGGGTTAAATTGTGGGGGGCACGCATTTGCTACGGATGGTTTTTTAATGGGGCCCATCCTGGAAGAATTCAAAACAAGAAAAGAAGAACTTATAAAAACCTTGTTCGAGATTTACAGCCAGGTGCTGATCGCAAAAGGAAAAAGAGGATTCGAAGAGGCCCACCGGGTTAAGATTACGGTGCAGGGTGGTATTGGCACACACCAGGAAGATGAGTTTTTGCGCCACTATTACGGTGTAGATGGTACCGGCTGGGGCACCCCTTTTTTGCTAGTACCCGAAGCCACCACGGTGGATGACCACACCCTGGAATTGCTTAGTCATGCTAAAGAAGAGGATGTTGTTCTCAGCAAGAATTCTCCCTTGGGTATTCGTTTTCATTACCTGAAAGGCACTACGGCCGAAAAAGAAAAATTTGCCCGCATCGAAAAGGGGCTTCCCGGCAGCCCATGCCTTGAAAAGTATTTGGTTTCCAACACAGAGTTTGGCAAAGAACCCATTTGCACCGCATCTCATGCCTATCAAAAAATGAAGATTGAGCAATTACAATCGCTGAATTTGCCGGAGCCTGACTACAAGCTGCAATTACAAGAGGTATTAGATAAAGAGTGCTTGTGTATTGGTCTGAGCAATGCGGCCGTTAAAAGTTATGATCTAAAACCCTTTAAGAAATTAGAAGCGATTAACATTTGCCCTGGACCTAACATTGCTTACTTCACCGAAATAGTGACGTTGCAAAAAATGATTGACCATATCTATGGGCGAACAGACATCATTCACCACACCATCCGGCCCCATATGTTCATCAAAGAACTTCTGCTGTACGTGGATTATTGGAGTGAACTCCTGACGGAAACAAAGGGAGTGCTCGACAGCAAACGGAAGGCCTACGTTGAAAATTTTTATGAAAACCTACTGAGCGGCATTACGTATTACCGAGGCCTTTCTGAAAAAGCAAACGAAGAAGCCACCTCGTTGAAAAATAAAATCGAAGACAGTCTTGACGAGGCCGAAGCAAAACTGGGCAATTTGTTTCAGCGTTACCTTGGCAATGTAATGACTACAGCCTGAACATGTTGTTCAGGCTCTGGATTTCTCGTAATCAGGCATCACCAAAAGAATAGTCTGACGTTATGTTTTCAAAGGCTTGTGAATATGCCATCAGGGCAACGCTGTATATTTCTATCAAAAGCATCGCTGGCTCAAAGCTGGGCATTAAAGAGATAGCGAAGGAAATTGACTCACCGGTGCATTTTACTGCTAAAATACTGCAGACTCTTTCGCGGCAAGGAATCATTTCCTCCATCAAAGGACCACATGGTGGCTTTTATTTAGAAGCGAATGCCAAGCCCATCCCCCTCAACGCCATAGTAATAGCCATTGACGGAGACAATGTGTTAGACACGTGTTCACTGGGTTTAAAACAGTGCTCAGACAAATTCCCCTGTCCGATACACGATGATATTAAGGCATATAAAAACAGGTTGTTAAAGGTAATGAAAGAAAAAACTGTGCAACAACTGGCCATAGAACTGACCACTGGGAAGACCTTCTTAAGAAACTACAAAGTCAAATTGTTGGCCGTTGGTTGATGATCCTGCCAACCAGCATACATGTGTTATAGGTTCTCAATACGCCTTGGTCACCCCTGTCGACGAATCAATCTGTACCCTCCAGAAAAAACACCTCTTCTACTTTTTTGCCAAACACCCTTGCGATCTTGATAGCCAGGACCGTCGACGGTACGTACTTTCCTGCTTCCATAGCGTTGATGGTTTGCCTGGATACCTTCACCCGCACCGCCAGTTCTTCCTGGGTAATATTGAGAATCGCCCGCTCCACACGAATATTATTTTTCATGAAACTCACGTTTAGGGTTGAACCTCACCCGCAACTGGTAAT
>JAYWDR010000065.1:0-2545 GCA_043779735.1 Cyclobacteriaceae bacterium
GGCATTCCAGCCGCAGGATCGGCCCAGTTTCACCATTCAAAGAACAACAGATGTCATAAAACTCGATGGAGTCATTGATGAGCAATCGTGGACAAGTGCTAACATCATCAGCGACCTGATTCAGCAGTTTCCTTATGATACCAGCCGCTCCAAGTTGAAAACAGAATTCAGGGCCACGTACGATGACCATTTCCTTTATTTCAGTGCTATTGCCTACGATAATGTCAAAGGGGGATATGTAGTATCATCGCTGCGACGGGATTTTCGCGGTCCCGGGCTCGATGGGGTGACCGTGATCCTGGATCCATTCCAGGATGTCACTAACGGTTTCTTCTTCGGCTTAAGCCCCGCCGGTGTTCAGAGAGAAGCGCTTATCTCCAATGGATATCTGCAAGATAGCGACATCGACCTTTCATGGGACAATAAATGGTACAGCCACGTAAAGATTTACGATAGTTATTATGTCGTGGAAATGGCAATTCCTTTCACGACCATTCGCTTCAAGGCAGGGTCTTCCCGTTGGAATGTAAAATTCTACCGCCAGGACAGTAAAGAAAATGAACGAGCCGTTTGGCCCCGCACTCCGCGATTTTTTCAACCGGGCAATCTGAACTACACTGGAGAGATGGTATGGGACAAGCCGCTGAATCATCCGGGTCCCAATATTTCAGTTATACCATACCTTGCCAGCAATACATCCAAGGATTTTCTCAATGATAAACCATCAAAATCGAAGGCTGCCATGGGAGGTGATGTGAAGATTGCCGTGACACCTTCACTCAACCTGGACCTGACTGCCAATCCTGACTTTTCACAAGTGGAAGTCGACCGTCAGGTCACCAACCTTGAGCGATTTGAGATCTTCTATCCGGAGCGACGGCAATTCTTCCTTGAAAATTCGGATTTGTTTGCTGCCTACGGTGATATCAATGCGAGACCATTCTTCTCACGTAGGATTGGCGTGGTAAGGGATCCTAATACAGGAGTGAATGTCGAGGATAAGATTCTATTCGGCGCACGGCTCAGCGGCAACCTCAACAAGTACTACCGGATAGGGTTTCTCAACATGCAAACCGGTGCCATTCCGGAATCAACTATACCATCATACAACTACACTGTGGCGACTGCGCAGCGACGACTCGGGAGCAACTCAAACATTAGAGCCATTTTTGTTAACCGCCAGGAGTTCAAGACCGATTCGGACGCATTTAAACTGACTGGTTATAACTACAATCGGCTGGCGGGCCTGGATTACAACTATAATTTCAATAACAATCGATGGACAGGCAATTTGTTTTATCACAAGTTGTTTACTGCTCAGAATCCTGGCCAACAATTTGCGCAAGGCTATAGTTTGAACTACAATACGCAGAAGCTCAGCCTTAAACTCTATGAACAAATTGTTGGTTTACACTATGACCCGGCGGTAGGGTATGTGCCGCGTAAAGGCTACAAAAGGATTTCACCTTCAGGCAATTATTGGTGGTATCCACAGTCAGCCAAGATCAATAGCCACGGTCCAGGCTTTGATGCATTATATATATGGGATGACCGTTATGGCCATACAGACCATCAGTTTACGCCCATGTATCAGATCCGGTTTCAAAACCAGGGAAGCCTGAACGTACAAGTTCAACACACTTACACATTATTGTTTTTTGATTTTGACCCCTCCAATTCACCTCCATCGGAACAAGTTGTCAAGCTACCGGCATTCACGGGCTATACCTACACCAATGCATCTGCCTTATTTCAATCAGATCCTAAGAAGTATTTAACTTATATACTGGGTAGTTCGTACGGTCAGTATTACAACGGTTTGAGGACGAATTTTCAGGCAAGCTTGAATTACAGGTTGCAACCGTATGGAGTTTTTTCCCTGGACGCTAATTACAATCACATCGCCTTGCCGGAGCCTTACAAGAGCTCCGATATTTATCTCATCGGGCCACGGGTGGATCTGACTCTAACGCGCTCAGTCTTCTTTACAACCCTTGTCCAATATAACAGCCAGTATCAGAATATGAGTATCAACTCACGCTTTCAATGGCGCTTTAAACCTGTTTCGGATCTTTTCATTGTGTATACCGACAATTATTTTTATTCCTTTGATCAGCCCGCGCAGAATTTTACTCCGAAGAATAGGGCGCTCGTAATAAAGCTGACGTATTGGTTGAATCTGTAGTAGAGTTGAATCTATTGTAAAGTTAGCCGCCTACCACTTTTTTCAGATTTTCAATTAACCCAGACCAAAGGTCCTGGAGTTCTTCCATGTCATCGAAGTCGGAATAGTCATAGACTTTGAGAAAAATCATTTGGGTCAGTTCGTTTACTTCAAGACTCAACTCAAAATAGGAAGGATCTTTCTTGTCTTCCTCTGTTTCAGGTAAGTACTCAAACCGAACAAAGTGATTGGTACGATGTGAACTTATTACAGCCCTATGATCCTCGTTGTCCCACACAAAGGTGAAGACCTTCTCTGGGCTTATGCGTACATCGTCTGCAAACCACTCTGATAATCCACTGGCACTCTGAATATAGGGAT
>JAYWDR010000066.1:0-2544 GCA_043779735.1 Cyclobacteriaceae bacterium
GAACACTTTCAGCCAGAAGACAATGTGTCCCTGCTTACGACATCCAAAACTGCAAAGCAGATCATTCCAGATAGCTCAGTCTTTTTGAGTAAAGTCATCTCTATTCAATCCCGACAGAATTCTTTTTATGGGTTAGAGGATGAGAGTCAAGATGAAAATGAAGCCGGTAACGCAATTGAAGCAGTCATTCATGACACTCAGGAGCTTGTTGTGGGCTCTACCGTAAAAATGAGACTCCTGAATGATGTTTACATCAATGGCAAGCTGATTTCGAAAGATCAGTTCGTTTACGGAACAGCCGCAATTAGCGGAGAGAGGTTAACCATTGCGATTAACTCCATTCGCGATGACAACTCCCTATTTCCGGTTTCCCTTTCTGCTTACGACCTGGACGGAGTTGAGGGCCTCTACATTCCCGGAGCGATTACGCGCGATGCAGCCAAACAATCGTCAGATCAGGCCATGCAGTCCTTGCAATTCATGACGATGGATCAATCATTAAGCGCACAGGCTGCGAGTGCAGGGATGCAAGCCGCAAAGGGGTTGTTCAGCAAGAAGGTGAAGCTGATTAAAGTAACGGTGAAAGCGGGTTATAAAATATTGCTTATGGATAAAAAGTGAAATAAAAAAACTGTCTCCAGTTGGCAAATAATCCAAGTAGGAAAACTATAAACAACTAAAAGCCATGATGTACTTCATAAACAACTTATATATAAGAATCATCCTTTGGGGATTCTTTTCCTGGTTCGCTACAAGAGCCAATGGTCAATCCAGAATTGAATCAGACACACTCCAAATTGCATTCAACAAAACGTCGAGCATTGTCTTTCCGGCAGTAATCAAATCAGTAGATAAAGGGAGTCGTGATATCCTTGCACAAAAAGCAAAGGGGGTCGGGAATGTTCTGCAACTAAAGGCAGGACGAGAGAAATTTCCAGAAACCAATCTTACGGTTATCACAGCGGACGGCATCTTGCACCATTTCACAGTGAGCTACTCTGAACAACCTTCCAGCCTCACGACGGATATGAGCAATTCGAATTATCCAGCAACAAGTTCACTGATCTTCCAAACGGAGTTAACAGAATCCGATATGGAGAACTACTCCTCCGGTATTGCCCAGGCCAAAAGAAAGATTCGCTTTGTCAACGAGAGCAAGGACAAGATGAACCTATCGCTACTTGGTATCTACATTAAAGACGATGTGATGTTTTTCCGGTTCAAAGCCGCAAATCGCTCGAACATTGACTACGATGTAGACCTTTTTAAATTTTATATCCGGGATAAGGCAAGGATAAAAAGGACCGCTTCTCAAGAGATTGAAGTGAAGCCGATTTATGTCTATGGCAACGACAAGAAAATACAAGGCAAATCTTCAACTGATCTCGTTTACGTGCTCCAAAAATTTACCATTCCGGAATCGAAGTATCTGAATGTCGAAATGTTCGAACAAAACGGAGGAAGGAACCTTGAACTTAATATCAAGAACAAAACCATCGTTAATGCACGCTTACTTCCTTGACGATGGAATCTGATTTGGAACCATATTATAAACTTTTAAACAAAACTTTTATGAACACGAAGAATTTTGAATTTCTGAAAGATGGCCTCAAATACATGGGCTTTGGAGATAAGCTCAATGCTGACCTTGAGGCAAGGATCAATGAACAACCCGCTGAGTTCAAACTCACATTGCAGGGTGAGTTCAAAAGAGACGGAGTCGCCGATAAAGTGGATTACCGGTTGGATTTTAAGAAGTCAGACCAGACTGATATGTACTTCTTCAATCGCTATCAGGCCACACTGAAGAATGAAGACCCCGCACAAGAAAAGGCACAGACTTTTTACGTGACCAAAAATTCCGGGATCACAGCCAAGGAAGCGTACAACCTTTTAAGTGGTCGTTCAGTCAACAAAGACCTGACTAACAAGGAGGGCCAACCCTTCAACGCCTGGCTGCAACTTGACTTCAAGGAAAAAGACAAGAATGAAAACTTCAAGGTGAAGCAATACCATCAAGGCTATGGTTACGAACTGGAGGCTGTATTGACCAAGTATCCCATCAAGGAACTATCCAACGATGAGGAGAAGGTCAAACTGATGAAGTCATTGGAGAAGGGCAACCAGCACCCGGTAACGTTCCTGAAGGATGGCAAGGAGGAAAAAATGCACATCGAGGCTAATCCACAGTTCAAGACGCTGAATCTCTACGATTCCAAAATGCAGAAGGTTTTCCAGGGGATTGAGAAAAAGGAAGTGAAGCAGGAGCCTGAGAAGTCCAAGGAGAAAAAGGAGACGCAGAAGCAGGAAGTTGACGAGGAGGGTGAGGCGAAGAAGGGGAAGAAATCCTCGAAGAAACGGGGAGTCGGGGTGTAGCTTAGAGGTGCAAGCTTAAGACCTGCCTGAATAGGGCGGGTCTTTTTTTATTCCGTTATGCAAAAGGCTACTTTAGTTTAAATATTGTTCCGTCACACAGCTGACTAACTCCTTGAAAAACAACAACAGCCATTCAGAAAGTGAAATTAATTGGGGCAGCGAGATCCT
>JAYWDR010000067.1:0-2539 GCA_043779735.1 Cyclobacteriaceae bacterium
CGCCGGGCACGGGATGCACCTCTTTCAAGCCTATTGAGTATAAATTTCCGGCCGGTTATCAATTCAAGACCCATGCCTTAAAAACTTCCGAACTTCACAACAAGGTTAACAGGCCTTGTGAGGATGCCGGGCTGGAGGTAAAACTCAAGAGTGCAGCAGAAAAAATATTCAATGGCTTTTCCGGTGTAGGGTATGCCCGTATGGACTTTAGGGTTAACGCACAGCATGAAATCTTTTTCCTCGAAATCAATTTTACATGTTCCGTCTTCTACGAAGGTGGTTATGAAGGCTCCGCTGACTACGTACTCCATTTTGATCCTATCGGCAAATCCGGTTTTCTAAAACACATCATCGCAGAAGGTATTGCCCGGCATGCGCTCAAACAAAAAAAGTACAGGATGAAACCCAATGCCCTTAACGGTTACGGCATTGTCGCCTATCATGATATTAAAAAAGGAGAAGTAATTTTTAAACTGGAAGACACCGCCCAAAGAATGGTGACCAAACGGTACGTTGAGCAAAACTGGACACGGCACCAGATAGAAGAGTTCAAACACTACGCCTACCCCATCTCCGATAAAGTGTTTATTCTATGGGACAACAACCCACAGAACTGGGCCCCTCAAAATCACAGCTGCAACCCCAATACCGTATATGACGGCCTGAACCTTGTGGCATTATCAAATATCACTGCCGGTGAAGAGCTGACGCTGGATTATTCAGGTTTGCTGGACGAAACTTTGCAGGCCTTTGCATGTACTTGCGGCGATCCCAATTGCAGAAGGATTATTAGTGGCACGGTGGGGAATTCGGTTACGCTGAGGGAGAATCATTTGTAGATGGGGGTTGGTTTTGGCCTTGATCTCTATGTATTTGAGACCAGCTTTTCGCTATAGTGAGACACTTGGCGGTTCAAAGAAAAATTTCTACACATTTTAATAATGCGACCAATGTTTATCTATTATTTCTTGGTATAATGCAAACTTGTAGGTTTCAAAAAATATCATTCCTAAAATTTCTGCTTTCGGGTAAGAAAAGTATTTAAGAAAGGGATCATAACAGATTAATCGCGAAAAATTTAAATATATGGGCAGTATAAAATTATTTGAAAGCAAGCAGATAAGAACAGTTTGGAACGAAGCCGACCAGAAATGGTATTTCGCAGTAGCCGATGTAGTGCAAGTATTGACAGACACGCCTAACCCAACCGACTACATCAAGAAAATGCGCAAGCGGGACGAGGAACTTTCCAAAGGGTGGGGACAATTTGTCACCCCCCTTCATATGGAGACTTCTGGGGGCAAGCAACAAATAAATTGCGCCAATGCAAAAGGGCTTTTGCGCTTCATTCAATCTATTCCATCGCCCAAAGCTGAACCGTTCAAACTGTGGCTGTCTCAAGTTGGCTCAGACAGATTAGACGAAATAGAAAACCCGGAATTGGCAACGCAGCGAACAAGGGAACTTTATAAACTAAAAGGATACCCGGACGACTGGATCGAAAAAAGAATGAGGAGTATCGCCATTCGCGAGGAATTGACTTGAGAATGGAAGAATAGGGGAATTAAAGAACAAATGGAGTATTCAATATTGACAGCCGAAATTTCGAAAGCGACATTTGGGTTGACTCCATCAGAATACAAAGAGTTTAAAAAATTAAGGAGAGAAAATTTAAGGGATCATATGACTGATCTTGAGTGGCAAAACAAGGCGGCAAAATTGCCGGGGACGCAAGAAAGGCACTGGAGGTAAAAACAGGGCTAAAGGTAATAATATCAGAAAATTATTTACCAGAGGTCAAGAGAGCTAAACCGATTAAAGGAAAAAAGGAGAGTTAGTTCCATAAAGCGCACACACATTGGCAGGCCGCACACCCAGCCCACATCCAGAGCCAGCCAAAGAGTGCGCTCAATTTGGTGAAGTGGACAAAGTAGGAAACGAAAAATGCCCCACCGCACGTCTGACTTATGAAGAGTTGTGTAACATTGACGGGAGACGAAAGACACGGCTACGAATGAAGTGAGGAGAAGCCCCTACGGCTGGCAACACTATATAAACGACATTGCGGGGTGTAATTAAATTTTAACATTATCTTTCACATGGAGTTGCAGTTCGTGGGACAGTGCGCAGCAGTCGGGCTTAACATTTCGCTGCGCTACATTTTTAAGCCCGCCCATGCCCGCAACGCCGTTTATATTTATCGTGTGTGTCTTGAACAAAGTCCAGTTGTAAGGACGATGATGCTGTACAAAAGATGGAAGACTCTTATAAAACATTTGTAACGTGTGGAGGTCGAGCGAACTGAACTGGCCAGCGTTCAATGGAAAAGAAGAGGTAGGCCTTCCGCAGACGACTGTCAGAAGTAGTTTGCAAACCACCTTATGCTGCAGGGAGCGGAAACTTTCCTTGTGGTGAACGATGAGAGAAAAACGCGAACAACGATCGAATACCTAAATTAGAGATATCCAAATCAATGATTCGCCATTATTTCAGATTAGCCAAAAGAGGTTTATTTAAAAATAAGTACTACACCTTTATT
>JAYWDR010000068.1:0-2539 GCA_043779735.1 Cyclobacteriaceae bacterium
CTCCTATTTAAGATACCGGAAATCCTGTCCTGGTTTTGCCTGGAGCAGCACTTCATAAATGAGTTTGATTACATTTTCCACATCCTCCTTGTGCACCATCTCCACCGTCGTGTGCATATATTTCAATGGAAGGGAAATAAGTGCTGATGCCACTCCCTCAGATGAATAGGCAAATGAGTCGGTGTCGGTACCCGTAGACCGCGACACAGCCTGACGCTGGAACTTAATCTTCTTCTTCTCAGCGGTCTGGATGATCATCTTCAACACGTTATTCTGAACTGCAGGACCGTAGCACACCACCGGACCCAGGCCGCATTTCATGTTCCCACTTTCTTTCTTGTTGTACATTGGCGACTGTGTGTCATGGGTAACATCAGTACAGATCGCCAGGTCGGGTTTGATCCTGCGCGAAATCATTTCCGCTCCGCGCAAGCCTATTTCTTCCTGAACGGCATTGACGATATACAGTCCGAATGGCAGTTTTTTCTTGTTTTCCTTTAACCTGCGGGCCACCTCGGCGATCATGAAGCCACCCATCCGGTTGTCCAGCGCGCGGCCCACAAAATAGTTTTTTCCCAACTCGATAAATTCATCTTCAAAGGTCGCCACGCAACCTACATGGACACCACGCGCCTCCACTTCTTTTTTGGATTCAGCGCCGATGTCAATAAAAATATTTTTCAGACTGGGGGCTTCTTCCTTGCCTGAATCGCGCACGTGAATGGCAGGCCATCCAAAAATGCCTTTCACTACTCCTTTGTCCGTATAAATATTGACGCGCATGGAAGGAGCAATCTGGTGATCAGAGCCACCATTGCGTCGTACATAGATGTAGCCTTCGTCTGTAATGTAATTCACAAACCAGGAGATTTCATCTGCATGTGCTTCAATGACTACTTTGTATGACGCCTTCGGATTGATGATGCCTACCGCAGTGCCGTACACGTCAACGATTTTCTCGTCGATGTATGGCTTGAGGTAATCCAGCCAAATCTGTTGTCCTGTATGTTCAAACCCGGTGGGAGAGGAATTATTGAGGTATTGGAAGAGGAAATTCTTACTTTTCTTGTCCATGGTTGATGCGATTTGAGTTTCAAATTTAGGGTAAGAATTGAACTATTGAACAGCAAAGCTACGGCTAAAATCAACTATATTTAGTGTATAACCGCATCACCATGAGAACCTTCCCGGTAAGAACTGGGGTCTTTTTCTTTGCTGTCGCTCTTTTACTGGCAGCAACCGCTGCTTCTTCACAGCAAGAGAACAAGATTGCTTTGGTCATCGGTGTCCAGAATTATACAAGTGTACCTCCCCTTCGACATTCCCTGAATGATGCTGCCGATATGGCGGCCGTACTAAATTCCAAAGGTTTTAAAGTGGATGCTTTGTACGATCCAAAGTCAAAGAAGGAAATTAAAGACGCTATCACCCGCTATTACAACATCATGAAAAATCAAACGGGGGCAGTGGGTATAATCTATTACGCGGGACATGGGACGCAGTATGAAGGAGAAAATTACCTTATCCCAGCAGGTGCAAACCTGCAAATCCCAGGAGACATGGATGAGCAATGCGTGAAAATGAATTCCGTCATGTCGGTATTAAATTCATCTAACAGCAACCTGAACATTCTCTTGCTCGATGCATGCCGTACCAATTCATTCCCAAGTTTCAGCCGGGATATTGTGAAGGGATTGACCAATGTAGAGGCGCCAAAAGGATCCATTGTTGTTTTTGCCACACAGCCAGGAACAGTGGCCTCCGATGGGACAGGAAAAAATGGACTCTTCACCTCAAAATTATTGAAGTACATCAATGAACCTAACTTGAATATAAGTGACGTATTTAGAAAAGTTAAACAGGAGGTCAATACGGAATCGGAGGGCAAGCAACTTCCTTCCGTAGTAGATAATTCAATTGGCGGAGATTTTTACTTTGAAAGAAGAGAATCATCTCCAGGCGATAAAACAGAAAACTTAGGTGATAATTCCACTAAGGTAAACAGCAACGAGGTAATATCCACTGCTGAACAATTAAACGCCAAAGGGAAGGAGTATTATGATAACAAGAATTATTCTGAGGCAGCAATTTGGTATCGCAAAGCAGCTGACCAGGGAAGCGCAGATGGACAAATCTATCTGGGTCAGATGTGTCTGTACGGAATCGGAATTGCCAAGGACGAAGCAGAAGCAGTCAAGTGGTATCTCAAAGCAGCCGAACAAGGGAATGCTGGCGCGCAATATACCTTAGGCTGGATGTATGCGACCGGGCTCGGAGTTGTGAAGGACGATGCTGAGGCTGTCACGTGGTGTCGAAAAGCAGCTGACCAGGGCAATGGCGATGGACAATTCTATTTAGGGTCGATGTATGCATCCGGACGAGGAGTTACGAAGGACGACGCTGAAGCCATCAAGTGGACTCGTAAAGCAGTTAACCAAGGGAATGTCTGGGGACAAAACAGCTTAGGCTGGATGTATGAGAGCGGGCTTGGTGTTGCCAAAGACGAGGTTGAAGCAGTCAAGTGGTATCGCAAAGCAGC
>JAYWDR010000069.1:0-7455 GCA_043779735.1 Cyclobacteriaceae bacterium
TCAATCAGTCGGGGAGTGATCACGCCCTTGTCATAGTCTTCAAAGATTACCACCTGACAATCGGGTATAAGTTTTTCAATCCGGTCCAATAACTGATCCTCTTCGTGGGATGTGGCAGGCGCTTCCGATTCTTCATCGATACGTACCACATGTTGGTGCGCGGCAATCACGCGGGCCTTGATGGTGGTAGGCCGTGAGGAAGATGTAACAATTCCTTCCTTGCTCATACCTTTTTCATCCAACAAGTGTAGAAGCTTTTTTCCGTATTCGTCCTGACCAGCCAGCGCGCACAGCACAGGCCTGGCACCCAGCGCCAGCACATTCAAGCCTACGTTCGCGGCACCACCTAAACGATAATCTCTCTTTTTTACATTGATGATCGGCACAGGGGCCTCTGGTGAGATTCGTTCCACTGCCCCCCAGATATACGCATCCACCATCACATCACCAATGATCAATACGTTGAGGTTTTTGAACCTTGAGAATATGTCAGGCCACGATTGCATGCGGTGAGCGTGTTTCACAAAGTGCGGCCAATATTTCCTTGATTCTCTTCAAGGCTTCTACCAAATCCTTTTCTGATGCTGCGTAGGAAAGGCGAACGCAGTTTGGATCCCCAAACGCTCCCCCCGGCACCAACGACACATGGGCTTTGTCAAGGAGATATAGGCACAGATCGTCTCCGTCCTTGATGGTATGCAGCCCATCAGACTTGCCGAAGTAATAGCTTATGTCAGGAAAAAAATAAAATGCCCCCTGGGGGTAGTTTGCCTTTACACCTGGAATCTCTTTCAACAGCTTGTACACCACTTCTCTCCGGTGACGATATTCCTCTACCATTTTCAAGGTCGGTGTCAAGTCTCCGGTTACGGCGGCCAGTGCTGCCCTTTGCGAAATGGAACTGTTGGCTGAGGTAAGCTGTCCCTGCATTTTGTTTGCTCCATCGGCAATCCATTTTGGTGCCGCAATGTATCCCACGCGCCATCCCGTCATGGCAAAGCCTTTGGCAAAGCCATTGACAGTGATCGTGCGGTCAAACATTCCCGGAAGGGAGGCTATGCTCACCTGCTCTCCGCTGAAATTGATATGTTCGTAAATTTCATCGGCGATGATGAGAAGTCCATCGTGCTTCAACACCACCTGCGCGATGTCATGCAATTCCTTCTTCGAGAACACCGAGCCGGTGGGATTGCACGGTGAAGAAAAAATAATAGCTTTTGTCTTGGGTGTGATCGCCTTCTCTAGTTGTGATGTCGTGACTTTAAAATCATTTTCGATGCCGCCCTTAATCAGTACAGGCTTTCCTTCAGTCAGGCGCACAATAGCATCATAGCTTACCCAGTAGGGAGAGAAAACAATGACCTCGTCGCCTGGATTGATCAGGGAAAACATCACATTCGCGATAGACTGTTTGGCTCCATTGGACACTACAATATTTTCCGCCTTATACGGAACGTGATTCTCCTTTTGATATTTAGCGGCAATGGCTTCGCGAAGATCCTGGTAGCCGGCGACTGGCGGATAACCAAAATACTTTCCATCGTCGATCGCTTTTTTAGCAGCCTCGCAGATGTGCCGAGGTGTCTTAAAATCCGGTTCACCCAGACTCAGGTTGATGACATCAATTCCCCTGGACTTATACTCCCGCGCCCGGGCAGACATAGCGAGCGTGGCTGATTCTTCAATGGAATCGATACGATGGGAAAGACGATTCATGGCTATTTATAAATTGCGATTTCTCGATCAAAGAACGCAATTATAATCCGTAGTTGGAACCGAAAATAGACATTGGCCACGGATTATACAGATGAATGCAAATCGGCTGTTATTAAAGGTCTTGCTTTTAGGCGGAATTTTACCGCAAAGGCTCGTGGGCGCAAAGAAATAAATTAACACACTTCAATAAAAATGGACACAAGTAATCACCCAAAGACTTGGCCCTGATCAGCATTTACTTCTGCCTCCGCGGTTAAGATTTACTAACTGAAAAGAATCCTTGCCGTGATACTTCTACCGAGGGTGATCTCATCGGCATATTCCAGATCTCCTCCCATGGGAATGCCACGGGCAATGGAAGTGATCTTTATAGAGAAATCCTTCAATTTTCTGTGCAGATAAAAGGCGGTGGTATCCCCTTCCAGCGTGGGGCTCAGGGCCAGGATGACTTCTTTGACTTCTCCGTCATGGTGGGACAATCGCGACATCAAAGATTCAATATTCAATTCAGAGGGACCAATGCCGTGAATCGGTGAGATGATTCCTCCCAGCAGATGGTACACGCCCCTGAATTGCGACGTATTCTCAATGGCCATCACATCCTTGCTGTCTTCCACCACACAAAGTAAACTGCGATCGCGTCGATGGCTCCGGCAAATCGTGCATTCATCATCATCCGAAATCGAATGGCAGATCCTACAAAATTTGATGTTGGCGCGAAGTCTGTTGAGAGCTTCCGTCAGTGCGTGGGTCCTGTTTTCGTTTTCTTTCACCAGATGAAGTACAAGACGCAAGGCTGTCTTCCTGCCTATGCCCGGCAATTTGGCCACTTCGTTGACTGCGTCTTCAATAAGTTTTGATGGATACTCCAATGGGAAATATGAATTACGAATTGTGGAATTACGAATGACAGAATTACGAATTACGAATTGTGGAATTACGAATGAATAAATTATAAAATCTTCGCATCAATGCCTGCCTCGCAGATCCCGTCCTTCATGGGCTTGAGCTCATCGAACAAGCCAGTCTTCACAGCGCACTTCCCTTTGTAATGAATGAGCATGGTACATTGTTCTGCTTGTTCGGCAGTATGCTTGCACACACGAATCAGGGTCTTGATAACATGCTCAAAGGTGTTCACATCGTCGTTAAACACTACCAGGTCCTTGACTTCCGTCATCTCTTCCAGGACCTCCACAGCCTTCTCCTTACGATATAAAGGTTTCACTTTCTCCATGCGCTCCTCTGGTCTGACAATTAGTTTCCGAAACTCGTTCCAAAAGTAAAAAATTTTAGCAAGTTTGGCCCTTTCAAAATACAAATGAGCCCTTTCTTAGTCTTGTCGATAATCCTGATATACTTCGCGGCGCTTATCACCATTTCCATTTTTACCTCCAAAGGGGCCACTACAGACACTTTTTTTACTGCTAATCGCGAGTCACCGTGGTACCTGGTGGCTTTTGGGATGATTGGAGCTTCGTTGTCCGGCATTACTTTTGTTTCGGTCCCGGGCAATGTGGGCAAGACGGGGTTCGCCTATTTCCAGGTAGTACTGGGGTACCTCCTGGGATATTGGGTCATCATCGGCGTGCTCATGCCTCTATACTACCGTCTCAATTTAGTGTCGATTTATACCTACCTCGATCAGCGTTTCAGCACCTGGTCGTACAAAACAGGTGCTTTCTTTTTTCTGCTTTCGCGAACGGTAGGCTCCTCCTTGCGCCTGTGTTTGTCTGCCACCGTACTGCAGCTGTTTCTGTTTGACGCCTGGCAGGTGCCTTTTTACGTAACCGTTTTCATCACTATTTTCCTTATCTGGATCTATACTTTTAAGGGTGGAATAAAAACAATCGTGTGGACCGATACCTTTCAAACTGCTTTCCTGGTGGCCGCTGTGATCATCTGCGTCTACCTTATATCCGACCGATTAGGACTCTCGCTCACCGGCATGGTGCAAGTGGTTCACGACAGTGATTACTCACGCGTTTTTCACTTTGATGACGTGAATAGTCCGCTGTTTTTCCCGAAACAATTTTTTGGCGGCGCCTTCATTGCCATTGCGATGACGGGGCTTGACCAGGATCTCATGCAAAAAAATCTCACCTGCCGAAATCTCAAGGATGCCCAGAAGAATATGTTTTGGTTTAGCATATCGCTGGTCATCGTCAACCTTTTGTTCTTAACCCTTGGCGCGTTGCTTTATCTATATTGCCAATCCAAAGGCCTTTCACTCCCAGCATACACTGATGAATTGTTTCCCCGACTGGCGTTCAATGAATTTGGCTTGCTGGCAGGAATTTTCTTTCTACTTGGTATCATCGCCTCCTCTTACGCGAGTGCAGATTCTGCACTGGCAGCACTGACCACGTCCTTCTGCATAGACTTTCTGGATTTTAAAAGAAAGCCAGAGCCCGTAAAACGGAGACAGAAGAATATGGTGCATATCGGGTTTTCAATCCTGTTCCTTGTGATCATTTTGATTTTTAAGGAAATCAATGAACGTTCGCTGATTGATGCTGTACTGTACGTCGCGGGATATACATATGGTCCGCTCTTAGGGCTTTTTACATTTGGTATGTTTACGACGCGGCAAGTAAATGACAAATTGGTACCCGTGGTTTGCCTGGTGGCTCCGTTAGTTTCCTATTGGATTGATTCCAATTCTGTCAATTGGTTTTCTGGCTATAAAATCGGGAATGAGATATTGATATTGAATGGAGCAATTACCTTCTTGGGCTTGTGGCTCATTTCAAGGAGATCAGAAAAGCGGTGATTCCATTCATTTTCTAGCCCAGTTCTTTAGCCGGGTCCCACAATCTTTTTTCAAAGTCCCACACCTTGTCGTTCCTGACACTCACACCTTCCTTTTCCAAACACCGCTGCATGGTATTGGGTGTTTTAAAATGAAGTTTGCCGGTGAGGAGACCCTGGCTATTGACAACACGATGTGCCGGGACTTTTTTTTCCATGTGAGCTGCATTCATCGCCCAGCCCACCATCCGCGCGCTCATGGCGGTCCCCAGGTAGCGCCCAATGGCCCCATAGCTTGTTACCCTTCCCTTTGGAATCAACTTGACGACCGCATACACATCTTCAAAAAAGTTGTGTTTTGCTGCGCTCTTTTGCTTTTTGGAAGTTCCCATTGCTTAAATCAACCCAAATGTTATAAGAAACAAAATTTTTATCCAAAATAGTGAAATGGTAAGTTAATTTTGCCAACAAATTCTATGCACGTTGTTTTAGTATGTTTTTTGGTGGCAGGTGCCTCTGAAATTCTGGGCCAACACCTGGTGTTCCCGAGTCAGCCAGGCTGGACCCAGGTAGAAGAGGGAAAGACAATGTCCTTCGAGCTCACTTGAGTGACAACATTCAGGCCACTCGTTTTTCTGTGGATGGAGGTAGTGTCTATACATGCAACTGGATTCTATGGGCCGCTTCACCTGGACACCTTCATTAGACTTGATGAACCGATTGGGGAAACAGGAGGGAGCGGGTGTGATTTTTCAGGCGCAGTTAAAAGATGGTAAACATTTGCGACACCCCGTCAACTTCATGGTCCATCATGTCAATCGACCGCCGGTTGTCGGGGAACTCCCCACTTTCTGTGTTAAACAGAATATTCCCTCGCACTATCAAATCCCTTCCGACTATGCACGCGACCAGGATGGTGATGCGGTAAATACGCACTCAAATCTGCACGAAGAAGTCCCGAATTCGAAACGGACCGCGACGAATTGATCCGCCTTTTAAACAGCGATCAATTGACCACCCTTGAACTTTCAGCACAGCCGCAAGGTGTGCCTAAGACGAAGGAGATCAAGAATACTTTTTCGGAATTTAGTGAGGAGTAAGGTATTGGCCGTTGGCTTTTAGCCTTTGGCCTCAACTGCGAACTTCCAATAGCAAAAGGACAAAAGCTAATGGCTCTATCTGGAGAAGAGGGCACTACAAATCTTTCCCCTCTGTTTTCCCTCGCAACTTAGGAGTTAGAAAAGGTTTTTGCAGTTCAGAGCAAAACCTTATTTTTGCAATCCGAAAAAGAAATTTGGTCCTGAAAGCTTGTCAAAGAGCTACCTCAGCGTCTTAAACAGAGGAGTGGTAGAGCGGTTTATTGCACCGGTCTTGAAAACCGGAGACCCTTCACGGGGTCCGGGGGTTCGAATCCCTCCTCCTCTGCATCGTCCGCCATAGCTCTAGCGTCGGCAGGCAAACATAACCAAGGCCCCGCGCTAGCAGGGTTTTTTCTTGGCCTCGCAAAACGTTGAAACGCAGTTTCATGAGCGAAGAGAGGACAACAAAAAATAGCAAAGCGACCCTGAGTTTGATTGACACTCCCCACTAATGGATCACCGCAGGTAATCCCTGCCTGTCCTTTCCTGTCCGGCCTCGCTTCGCCGAAGCGCTTCTGGAAGGCAGGCCTCCTCCTCTGCAGATCAAAAGCCAATCCCGCGCAATCTGGTTTTTATTGTTTATGAAACGAGCATGAAACGCTAGTTCTACTTTCAAAGTGAAGCCAACCAGAAAGTGTGCGCCGAGCGATTGGTGGCTTTGGTCTGACGTCATATTGAAATGAACCACGATCCTGGGTTCTTGAGAAATCAATCCCTTTCAGAGTGATCCTCGCATCTCCCCCGTTCCCTGTCAAACTCTTTAAATCTATTTGAGTGGTCTTGGAAGGTTCCAATTTCAACATAAAATGTACTATTTTTAGAACCTTCAAAATAGAGATATCCGTACTGCATGCCCTTGTTGACTAGACTGGTTTTTGTTTTTTCTTTGGTTTTCGTGCTTGGGCTTCACCCAGGGCTGGCGCAAAATAACCAACCCGATCTCTTCACAAAGAAGGATTCGACTTCCTTCTACTATAAAAATAAGAGATTAATATTCCCGCTTATTGCCCTTTCCAAAGAGACTAGTTGGGTGTTTGGTGTATCCAATGTGTTTATTTTCAAAACAAACAAGAGGGATTCCACGCTGCGATTATCGACTATGCCTACAGGAATTTTGTACAGCTTAAACAATCAAATCATAGTAGGTTGGGCCGCAAACATTTGGCTTCCCAAGGAGCGATACAACATCCGGTTTGAGAATACATTCAGTAAATTCCCGGATAAATTCTGGGGCCTTGGCAATGATACAGATAACAAGGCGTATGAGAGTTATACCTATACCCAATTCTATATTAATCCACAATTTTACCGCAAGGTGGCTAAGGATTTTTTCCTGGGTCTGGGGTTTGACTACCAACGTGTATTTAATATTTTGTATGAACCCAACGGATATTTTGTTCAAGAAAAGGTGCTTGGCGTCTATGATCAATCATCCTATAGTGTATTGGGGTACAGCTTCATTGTCATGATCGATTCGAGAAACCATACCTATGTGCCAAACAAGGGAGAACTATTTAGGCTGCGGTTTACAAATTTTGACAAGCGCGCGGGAAGTGATTACACATTTCAAACTATCGAAATAGACTATCGCAAGTTCATAAAGATTACGAACAGGAGTACCCTGGCCTTACACAGTCTGGGGGTCTTCAATTTTGGTGACATCCCCTTTCGTAATCTTGCCCAATTGGGTGGGAGTAACATCATGCGCGGATACTATCTGGGACGCTACCGTGACGAAAAATTCTGGGCCGCTCAGGCTGAATACCGCTTCCCAATTAAAGGTAGATTTGGAGGAGTGGGGTTTATCGGAACAGGTCAGGTGATGAATACTTTTTCCGATTTTAGCCTA
>JAYWDR010000070.1:0-7449 GCA_043779735.1 Cyclobacteriaceae bacterium
TTGGTGGCATGACGAAATGCTGAAAGTAAATGAGATTTGCCCGGCCGAAGAAATGGATGCTGAAGACCTGCTTTTTATTCTGTACACGTCAGGATCCACTGGCAAGCCCAAAGGAATGGTCCATACCTGCGGCGGCTATATGGTATTTACGAATTATACGTTTCGTACGGTTTTTCAATATCAGCAAGGTCAGGTGTTTTGGTGTACTGCCGATGTAGGCTGGGTTACCGGTCACTCTTACATCGTATACGGTCCCCTGTCCGCAGGCGGAACGACACTTTTGTTTGAAGGCATTCCTTCATGGCCCGACATGGGGCGGTTTTGGCACGTCATCGAAAAACATGAAGTCAACATTTTCTACACGGCCCCCACCGCGATCCGCTCGCTGGAAAAAGCACCGCTTTCCTTTGTAGAAAAATATGACCTGTCGTCATTAAAAATTCTTGGCACTGTGGGTGAACCTATCAATGAAGAAGCATGGCATTGGTATGATAAGAATATTGGCAAAAGTAAATGCCCCATCGTGGATACGTGGTGGCAGACGGAAACAGGCGGCATCATGATTTCACCTATCGCCCATGTAACAAAATTGAAACCTGCCCATGCAACTCTTCCACTTCCCGGCGTGCAGCCTGCCGTCATGGATGAAAACGGAAAAGAACTTGTTGGAAATGGAGTGGAAGGAAGGTTGACCATACGGTTTCCGTGGCCTGCCATGGCACGAACGATCTATGGAGACCACCGGCGATTTAAGGACACGTATTTTTCAACCTTCCCGGGAATGTACTTCACGGGCGATGGCTGCAAACGCGATGAGGAAGGCAACTATCGGATCACTGGACGAGTAGACGACATCATCATTGTTTCTGGACACAACATGGGAACAGCGGAAATTGAAAGCGCCATAGATGAACACTCCTCAGTATGCGAATCGGCAGTAGTTGGTTACCAACATGACATTAAAGGCCAGGGTATTTATGCTTTTGTAGTCACCTATGAACAGATTCACGAAGAAAACCATTTGCGCAACGAAATAAGAGAAGTGGTCTCCAAAATCATTGGCCCCATCGCCAAACCGGACAAGATTCAGTTTGTGAGCGGCCTGCCCAAGACCCGCTCTGGCAAGATCATGAGACGAATCTTGCGCAAAGTGGCTGAAGGGGACACCACAAATCTGGGCGATGTCACTACGCTGCTGGATCCTTCCGTAGTGGAAGAAATCAAGCGAGGTGCATTGGGATAGTCTGGTTACTTCTCTTACCTTGGACTACATAAATGGCCTAATAACACCCCCTGCATGCCTTTTCGCCTCCTAGCCTTCCTCTGTGTTCTGGCCATGGCTTCCTGTCTTGATACTAAGGACTATACGCTCGATTCGTTGACGCTTACACCAACAATCGCATTGCCTCTGGCTTCCGGCGACATCAGCATGATCGACCTGGTAACCAGTAAAGACTCCTCATATCTGAAAGTATATCCCGATGGATTACTTTACTTTTCATACCTAAAGACTTTCCCCTCCAACGATGTTCATGACCTGTTTCTTCTTCCTAATAAGAATTTTCCTTTAAGTTTTGATATGCCAGCCGGCAATCTTCCGGCGCGTACTTCGAATACGACCTTGGGTACCCTCACACCACTTATAGATTTTGGCCTCACGCCACAAAAACTTACGGAGATCTTATTGAAAGCAGGCTCGCTGGCATACACGATTAGCCTCTCAATGGCGACTACTCCGCCACTTCCTTACCAGGTGAATGTAACGCTGACCGACATTGTCGAAAAAACCAGCCAGGTGCCTCTGAGTTTCACTGCGGGTGCAGGGACAGGCACTAAATCATTGAAGGACTACATTATTAGGATGAATGTCAATTCGTTTGCTTTACGACTGGATGTTATTGCCAAGCCAGGACCAGCCGTCTTTATTCCAGCGAATACAAAAGCAACTATTAAATTGTCATTCAACGATATGGACTTCAGACATATCAAAGGATTCTTGGGCGACCGTATCGCAAATCTTCCTGAGCAAATTATCCCTATTACAGTCTTTAGCGCTTCACTCAATAAATCAAAAGTCTCTTTTGTGCAGCCGATTGTGACCATGTCGGTGGAGGATTACTATGGTGTGCCCTGCGAAGTGACCTTCTCTAAACTGCAAGCTGAAAAGAACGGCCCAGGAGCATCTTTACCCCTTCAAATTATTCCGTCAAGTCCTTTCGCCCTAAATGTTCCTCCGCAGCTCGGGAGTTCAGCCATCACATCGCTGAACATAAGCAATGCTACCGCAATTGTAAATTTCTCACCAACCCAATTGGTGTATACCGGTAGCGTCCGCATCAATAAGGGTTTGACCACCGGCAATAATTTTTTGACAGATTCAACACTTCGGGTGACCCTCAATACGGAGATACCACTCTATGGTCAGGCCTCCGGAATTTCCTTGATTGATACTATGAAATTAGATTTTGGAGATTTGAAGCAGTCCTCCGTTTCCACTTCTTCATTAAAGGTAAAAACGGTTAACGAGATGCCGCTGGATGCGAATATTCAACTCTACCTTGCCGGTAAGGATAAAGTTATTCTTGATTCTATCTTCACCAGTAATCAAACCCACTTAGTCAAAGCAAGCACTGTCACTGCCGGAGGTGAGTTACAAAAAGCAAATTCGACCGACTTTCAACTAAGCCTCTCGACCGAAACAGTAAATAAGTTATTCTCCTCCAGCTATCTGATAGTCAAGGCCGGCATGAGTACGCCCAAGGACTCGAATGGGGCGCTGCTGAACGTGAAGTTCAAGTCCAGCTACAAGCTTAAGCTGAATGTAGGCTTGAATGCCAAATTGAGTATTACCAGGAAATGAAAAGACGCATCTATCTACTGCTTCTTTTAGCCAGTAGTATCGGCACGGTAGCGCACGCCCAGACCGAAAGCACTTTGTATTTCATGAGCAGTCTGCCGCAGGTGGTTGAAGCCAACCCGGCCACCATGCCCAGGTACAAGCTGTCCATTGGGCTTCCCGCAATTTCTTCGATGGCGGGGGTCTACTCCAACAATGGATTTTCATACAATGATCTTGTGTCCAAGACGAATGGGGTCACAAAGGCTGACCTCTCGCAATGGACCCAGGGCCTTGCCGACAAAAACTATGTAGCCCTGTCAGGACAAGCGGACCTTTTTCGTTTTGGCTATCGCCTCAAGCCCAAGCTCTACATCATGTTCAGTTCGACGGTGAAAGGCTACAACAGCTTGATGATTCCAAAGGGGCTGGCCTCGCTCGTGGTGGATGGCACAGCCCCGCTGGTCAACAGCTATTCGAACACTTCGCCTCAGGTAGAAGCCATATCGTTTGTTCAGACAGCATTAGGTGCTTCCTACCAGTTAAATACCAAGCTCACAATTGGCGGAAGATTGAAATATATTACCGGCCTGAACAATGTCACCACTGAGAAGTCGTCGTTGATCATTCAGGTAGGGGACGCGTATCAAATCACCGCCACAGGCGATGCCCGTGTGCGATCCTCCGGGATATTAACAAAAACTTCCGGTACAAACGGGCAAGACTATTTTAAAAATAGTGGCTTTGGTGTCGACCTTGGCGCTACCTACAAATTTGCAGACAAGCTAACTGTGGGAGCAAGTATTACAGACCTTGGCTTCATCACCTGGAGAAATGACACGCAGCTATATACACTGGATCCCACGAAAGCCAAATACACCTTTGCGGGCTTCGATATAAACAAACTGCTGGACAAGAATTCCGGCTACCTGGACGCTCAACGAGATTCCATCAAGACGAAGTTTGAAATGAAAAAATCACCTTCGGGATCATATACCACCTCGCTGCCAACCAAATTTTATCTGAGTGGAAATTATGAGCTGACGAAAAACCTCAGCCTGGGAGCGCTATTCTTCGGCGAACAGTTTGGCGATCGCTTTTCTTCAGGCATGACCGCAGCGGTAAACAAGAATTTCGGAAAATTGGTGAGCACCTCATTGACCTATACGGTCTCCAATCGCTCCTACAATAACATCGGCCTCGGAGTCTCATTCAATGTATCACCGGTGCAGCTGTATTTTGTCGGTGACAACCTGCTTATGGCCCCAATCTCGCTTGCCGCCAATCAAAACCTGAATTCATACCTCAACAACACTCAACTGCTTACCCTCAGGGCCGGACTGAACATCGTCTTTGGGTGGGATAAGGGAACCACCAAAGAAAGTAAAGTGCAAGACAAGAGCCACAATCCCAGATCAAAGACATCGAACGCGAAAGTGAAAACTACCTTCGGCCGCTCACCGACAAAACCAAAAAAGAAATAGTGTCCGACAGTTTTGGACAGGCTCAGGCTGACACTCCAGTGTCAGCCTGAGCCTGTAGAAGTCAGCTTCCACAAGCCTCACACTCATCCGAGTTATCCAGTGAACACGCCATGTCGGCACGGTTCTGGTCAAAGATGGCAGATGGTTCGGATTGATATGGAATGGCCTGCTGTGCCCCCACCACTACAGGAGTGGCAGCAGTCTGCACAACTTCAGTTTCGGCGATGACCGTCGCTTCCTCAGGCGCAGGTTGCTGCATGGCCGACTTATCAAGTGTAAACTTAATGGCATCAGCGGCGGCAGTAGAGCGCAGGTAATACATACCCGTCTTCAGACCTTTCTTCCATGCGTAAAAATGCATCGAGGTAAGCTTGCCAAAATTCGGATTCGTGATGTGAATGTTCAAACTCTGCGACTGACAGATGAAGGCACCTCGGTCAGCTGACATATCAATGATTGCCTTCTGCGAAATCTCCCAGACAGTTTTATAAATGTCCTTAATGTTCTGAGGAATTTCGGGAATGGATTGAATTGATCCATTTGCTCCGATGAGTTTCTGGCGCATGCCCTCACTCCAAAGCCCGGCATCTATCAGGTCTCTCATCAGGTGCTTGTTTACCACAATGAATTCGCCTGACAAGGTACGACGGGTATAAATGTTGGATGTATACGGCTCAAAGCACTCGTTGTTCCCCAGAATCTGAGAGGTTGATGCGGTGGGCATCGGGGCTACAAGGAGTGAGTTGCGAACACCATGCTGTTTTACCTCGCGCTTGAGTTGTTCCCAATTCCAGCGACCCGACGAAGGGGTCACTCCCCACATATCAAATTGAAAAATTCCCTTCGACACCGGTGAGCCCTTGAAGGTTTCATAGGGGCCATGCTCTTTGGACAATTCCATCGACGACTCCATGGCACCAAAATAAATGGTTTCAAAGATATCCCTGTTCAAGCCGCGAGCCTCTTCGGAGTCAAACGGCATACGCAACAAGATAAAGGCATCAGCCAGGCCCTGTACTCCCAGGCCGATAGGACGGTGACGCATGTTGGAGCGCTTGGCTTCCGGCACCGGATAGTAGTTGACGTCAATCACCTTGTTGAGATTGCGTGTCACTACCTTTGTGATCTCATACAATTTCTGATGATCAAATTTCCCTTCGGGGGTCACAAATTTCGCAAGTGAAATAGAAGCGAGGTTGCAGACGGCAATTTCATCGGCAGAGGTATATTCAATGATTTCGGTGCACAAATTGCTTGACTTGATGGTGCCCAGGTTCTTCTGGTTTGATTTGCGGTTCGCAGCGTCTTTGTATAAAATATAAGGTGTCCCAGTTTCAATTTGTGATTCCAACACCTCAAACCAAAGGTCTTGCGCCTTTATCTGCTTGCGGAACTTACCCTCTTTTTCATATTTGGTGTACAACCGCTCAAAATCTTCACCCCAACAGTCGGCCAGGCCAGGTGCTTCATTAGGGCAGAAGAGCGACCACATTTCATTGCCTTCCACCCGCTTCATGAAAAGGTCGGGTATCCACATGGCATAGAAAAGATCACGCGCCCGCATTTCGTCTTTGCCGTGGTTTTTCTTCAAGTCGAGAAATTCAAAAACATCGGCGTGCCACGGTTCCAGGTAAATGGCAAAACTTCCTTTGCGTTTGCCTCCACCCTGATCGACATACCGTGCGGTCATGTCAAAGTTGCGGAGCATAGGAACAATCCCGTTGGAGGTGCCTCCGGTTCCTTTGATGTACGAGCCTTTTGCGCGGACGTTGTGTACACTAAGACCGATGCCTCCAGCCGACTGTGAGATCTTGGCGCAGTTTTTCAACGTATCATAAATACCGTCAATGCTGTCGTCTTTCATCGTTAGTAAAAAGCATGAGGACAACTGTGGCTTGGGGGTGCCGGCGTTGAATAAGGTAGGGGTGGCATGGGTAAACCACTTCTCAGAAAGCAAGTTGTAGGTCTCAATCGCCGCCGGGATATCTTCTCCATGAATGCCCACCGCGACGCGCATTAGCAAATGTTGAGGGCGCTCTACCACTTTGCCCTCAATCTTCATCAGGTAAGATCGCTCCAGGGTCTTGAAGCCAAAATAGTCGTACGCAAAATCGCGATCATAGAAGACAGCATCATCCAATTCAGCAGCGTGATTCTTTATAACCTTCCAGGTTTCTTTGGAGATCATCGGCGCATTTTGGCCAGTCTTGGAGTCTACATGCTGGTAGAGCCTCTTCATGGTGTTAGAGAATGACTTACTGGTAGTCTTGTGGAGGTTGGACACCGCAATGCGCGCTGCCAGCTTGGCAAAATCAGGGTGGCGCGTAATCATCGTTGCCGAGATCTCCGCCGCCAGGCTATCTAGTTCATGGGTGGAAACACCATCATAGAGGCCGTTAATCACCTTCATGGCTACTTCGACCGGGTTGACAAGTTTTGGATCGAGGCCGTAGCAGAGTTTTTCGATCCGGGAGGTGATTTTGTCGAACTTGACGGACTCTCTGTGTCCGTCACGCTTCAATACGAGCATGTCTAAGGGTTGTTTGGGTGTAGGACAAGTTTAAAAAATGGTTTCAAAAGGTAATTAAAAATCTTCGTTCAATGAAAATCTTTGGTCTACTTCTTTTTCGGTGCTTTTCATGACCCCAGCCTTCTGGTATTCAGCCACCCTTTTTTCGAAGAAATTGGTCTTTCCACGCAGCGAAATCATCTCCATGAAGTCAAAAGGATTGGTAGCACCGTAAATTTTCCGACCGATTAGCTCATTCAGCAGGCGGTCGGCAACAAATTCAATGTACTGACACATAAGTTGGGCATTCATCCCTATCAGGTTCACCGGGAGGGCATCTGTCACAAATTCCTTTTCGATGACTACCGCATCCTTGATAATCTCGACTACCCGATCCTCCGGAAGCCGGTTCACCACGTGCTTCATGTAGAGGTGGCAGGCAAAGTCGCAATGCAAACCCTCATCTCTGGAAATTAACTCATTCGAGAAGCTTAGGCCGGGCATAAGCCCCCGTTTCTTCAGCCAGAAGATGGAGCAAAAAGAGCCGGAAAAGAAAATGCCCTCCACGGCTGCAAAAGCCACAAGCCGTTCCTGAAAATTGCCCTGATCAATCCAGCGAA
>JAYWDR010000071.1:0-2534 GCA_043779735.1 Cyclobacteriaceae bacterium
GACAAGAGCCTCGAAGGCAAGCTCAAGTGCCTCATCTTCATTCCCATCATTTCGCAAACCTACTGCGACACCAAAAGCTTTGCCTGGCAACAGGAGTTCTGCGCGTTCAACACGCTAGCTAAGAAAGATCAGTTTGGAAGAGATATTAAACTGAGCAGTGGAAATGTAGCCAGCAGAATTCTTCCAATTAAGATTCATGACCTGGATAAAGAAGATAAAACGCTTCTTGAAAGTGAATTGGGAGGAGTACTGAGAGCGATTGAGTTTATCTACAAATCAGGAGGCGTAAATCGTCCGTTGAATTCAAAAGATGATGAAGTAAGAACACCCGGCAATATCCTTTACCGCGATCAGGTCAATAAAGTGGCGAATGCCATTAAGGAGATCATTCATGCAATGAAATCTCCCGTGAATAATGCTACTGCTGACTTGAATGAGAAGCCGCTATCACCTAATGACGCAAAGAAAAAAAGCAACAAGAAAATTGCATTCACCTCTATAGGCTTGATGATTTTGTTAGCGCTGATCTATGCCATATCTCAATATATTGGTTCACCAAAAGAAAAACCTAAAGAAACCGATAAATCCATTGCTGTTCTTCCTTTTGCAGACATGAGCCCTAACAAGGATCAGGAATACCTGGGTGACGGCATTGCCGATGAAATTATTACTGCCTTATCAAAAATTGAAGAATTGAAAGTAATTGGCCGCACGTCTTCATTCCAGTTCAAAGGGGAGAAAATTGACCTCCGGGAGGTTGGAGACAAGCTTAACGTGTCAACTGTGCTCGAAGGAAGTGTAATGAAATCAGGAAACAAAATCAGGATCACAGCTCAGTTAATCAATGTAAGTGATGGCTCGCACATTTGGTCGGAGCGCTATGATAAACCGATGGATGATATTTTTTTCGTTCAGGATGAAATATCAAGAATGATCTCTGATAAAATGCGCGTGACCATGCTGCTGCCCCGGAAAGAAAAGCACAGTCGCAATCCGGCAGTTCAGGATCTCCTATATCAAGGAAATTTCTTTAACAGTCAGCGGGCGGAAGGTTACTACTACAAAGCACTCGATTTTTATAACCAAGCGTTGGCAATCGACTCTTTAGACGCTCTTGTTTGGACTGCACTTGCCAGTAATTATAACACTGCAGCCAATTATGGTCCCTTGGAAGCCAGGGAAGCCTTTATTCTTGCGCTAAAAGCAATCCGCAAGGCATTGGAATTGGACAATGGACTCGGCGAGGCTTACCGTATTTTAGGTAATATCAAACAAAGCTATGAACACGATTGGACCGGCGCTGATGAAGAGTATACCCGTGCTATTGAACTTGGGGATGCCAGAGCCCTGGTCTCTAAGGGTGTCCTCCGCGGTTACTTGGGGGATTCAGATACTGCGATTGCATGCCTAGCAAAGGAGGTAACCCTTGATCCGATTAATCCAGGAAACCATTACGGTTTAGGCCTTCACCAATATTTTGCAGGGAGGCTTGACAAAGCAGCAACCAGTTTCCAGAAATCAATTGAATTAAGTCCCAGCCGATCAGCCACGCATGCCTTTCTTGGATTACTTTACCTCCGACAGAATAGAATTGACGAAGCCATTCGTGAATTCAATGCAGAACCAGGTGCTAATTGGCGACCTTTTGGTTTGACGCTTGCCTATTACTCGAAAGGTAATCGGGAAGAATCAACCAGGTACCTCTCCAAACTGATTGAAGGTTTTGGAACCAGAATGGTCTATCAAATCGCAATTGCGTATGCCTATCAGGGAAATAAGGACCTTGCATTCCGATGGCTGGAAAAAGCATTTCAACAGAACGATGCGGGGTTGATCATGTTGAAGATCGACCCACTCCTGTTGAATCTTCATGAAGATGCCCGTTGGCCATTGCTATTGCGAAAGATGAAATTCCCCGAGGATTTGAGCTCGTTTGGTAAAATAGATCGTTAGGCGTTATTCACCAACCTCGTGATCGGTTTAGTTATATTTACCCATGGCCTCCATCATCTCCGGGTTTGAGTATGACATATTCATCAGCTACCGCCAGAAAGACAATAAAGGCGATCGCTGGGTAACCGGATTTGTCACCGCGCTCAAGACAGAACTCGAAGCCACTTTCAAAGAAGACATCTCCATTTACTTTGACGAGAACCCCCACGATGGCCTCCTCGAAACCCACCACGTTGACAAGAGCCTCGAAGGCAAGCTCAAGTGCCTCATCTTCATTCCCATCATTTCGCAAACCTACTGTGATCAGAAGTCCTTTGCCTGGCAACAGGAATTTTGTGCTTTCAACAGTCTTTCGAAGAAGGATCAGTTTGGGAGAGACATCAAACTTGGCAACGGCAATGTGGCCAGCAGGATTCTGCCAGTGAGGATTCACAGCCTGGATGCCGTGGACCAAAAAGCGCTTGAAACTGAAATCGGTACCGTCTTGCGAGCGATGGAGTTCATTTACCGGGAACCTGGCGTAAACCGTCCTCTTAGCCCGGACGATGACCCATCGGAAAACCTGAACAGAACAAAATATC